>QIBA01000028.1 GCA_003225175.1 Acidobacteriota bacterium | reverse complement strand
GCATCGACCATGACAGGCGAATCTTCGCGCCGCGTTTTTTTCTTGCGCAAATGATCGAGACAGAGATTTGTCACGATGCGGTACATCCAGGTGTAGAAGGAGCACTCGAAGCGGAAATTGCCGAGATGACGATAGGCCTTAAGAAATGCTTCCTGGTAGATGTCCTGGGCCTCAGCCTCAGAGCCGGTCAGATGCAACGCGAGCCGCAACACCGCCTGGTCGTACTGACGCACGAGCTCTTCGAACGCAGTGCGCGAGCCGCGCTGCGCTTCGCGTATGAGGTCGGCATCGTTGACGCGGTTGAGGGTGTGGCTCACCATGGGACCGCTCGCCGCAATCGCGGTCGAGACAGAGCTGTCCTCTCTAGCCTTCACTCCCCGCGCCTGACCTGCGGTCGCCATGCGTGTATCACAGCCGAGGGCGATTTGGCCGCCCGCCACTGCGGCTAGACTTGGCATTTCTTCTCCTGGTTTATCGGCCTGCGCGATTGGGCTAAATCCCGTGCTTGCATTCCGATAGACGAGCGAGAGGAGGAAAGGTAAGCCGCGATTATACGGCCTGAAGGCTTGCCCGCCTAGAGGTTAGATGCTGCGAATTCAATAGGTTACGTGAATTCCTGAACAAGTTGTGGTCCATGCTCTTGGGCTGCCTAACTCACCGCCCGAGCCACAGTCTCGCTGGACGCTGGCAGCTGGAAGCTGGCAGCTGAATTCCCAATCACCTGCGCGGCGAACCGCTCCATCTCTTCCAGCTGTGGACTGAATTGCAGGAGCAGCAGGTCGGCTCCCGCATCTTCGAACTCTGCGACGCGCTCGCGCACTTGTTCAGGCGTGCCCACGAGTCCTGAGCGTAGTCCCCGATTTGAGACTGAATAGTCCTCGAGCGAGACGCGCTGCTCAAGCTGGGTGTTGGCCAGCCACTGCTGATAGTTTCCGTATCCGGCGGCGCTCTGTTTCACATCTGTGATGCGGGCCAGCTCGCGCTGCGCTTCAGCTTCGCTGTCGCGCACGATGGCATAAGCCGCAACACCATACTTCATGGGACCGAGCCCGAATTTCTCTCGACGTGCGGCGAGATCGTTGATCTTTTCCCGAATCCGGTCTGGCGGATCTGCACGACGGTGTCAGCGACCGAGTAGTATTTCCCGGAATAGGAAAAGTGATCCTGCTTCCAGGCGGTGTCGACGATGTCGAGCCACTCCGAGGTACGCGCGTAGCGGTCGTCGTGCTGCTCGAAATGAACCCCGAACTTGCGCGCCTCTTCTGCCCACCAGGACGACACGACATTCAACGAGACCCGGCCGTTACTAATGTGATCGATGTTGGCTGCTTGCTTCGCCAGCAGCGCCGGCAGATGAAATGTTGGCCGGACCGCGACCATCAACTCCAGTTCTTTCGTGACCGCAGCGAGCGCGGCGGCTGTGGACCAGGCATCGAGCGCCGGCGCGTCCACGCCTTTGATGTCGTTGAGATTGAGCTCAGCGATCAGCGTCAGACTGTAGCCAATCTGCTCGCTACGTCGCGCCAGTTTGCTGACGTATTCCCACGTCGGCTGCATGCTCTCGTCGTCTACGTTGCGCAGCCATCCGCCAAAAACGGGAAGCCAATATCCGTGTCGCATTACGCTACCGCCTCCTTCTGCGCGGATTTCTGGGCTTCGGCTTCGAGATAATCGACCAGTTTCACAAAGGGATCGAAGCCGATCACTCGCGGTCCGTCAGAGACGAAGTTCGACAGCGCGTTGATGTCGTAGTAATAGAGCTGGCCATCGCGGTCGTCGGTCACATACTCGATGCCGCCTACGTCGATGCCTGCAGTCTGCATGATGCGCTCGACGTCCTGGATTACCTGCGGCGGTGGCGTGTAGCCCTCGACGCGCAGTCCCGCTTTGGGAGCTTCGACGGCGCAAGTTGCGAGATTCAGCTCCACGCCGCCCGTGGTCTTGCAGATGTCGGCAGGACAGAGATCGAAGGTCTCTCCGGTGATATATACGTTGATTCCATAAAGATACTTGCCGCCGACAACTTCGACGCGCGTGATGTGTCCGTCGCGCGCCGGAATGAACTCCTGCACTAGAGCTGTGTTGTCGAGTCCCAACGAGAACTGCCCATTACGGGAAGCCTGTTCGAGCGCCTGCGGAGTATCAAAGCGCACGATGCCTTTGCCGCTGCCGCCAACGTTCGGCTTCACGATGATGGGAAAACGAAACCCCTGAGCTGCGGCTGAAGCTTCCTGCGGATGATTGATCACGCGTGCTCGCGGGTAAGGCAATCCAAGCGAGTGCAATAACGATAGCTGGGAGGCTTTTGAGATCTCATATCGAAAGCCGCGCGCGCCGTTAATGACGCGTGTCCCCAGACGCTCCAGGTGCTCGAGATAGCTGACCGTGTAATAAATCCCGTGTCCGTGACCGCGCGTGTAGGCGGATGGGCTCATCCGGTTAAAGACCAGCGAATATTTCCGATTACCGTTCGGCTCAATGTCGAAGTGATGACGTGTCGCGTCAATGCGCTCGTAGGGTGTTCCTCGCCTGTCAAGTTCGGCGAATAGCCGCTCAAACCAGTGCGGATGCTCGTGATAAATCGCAATCGGTTGTTTCAGTGCTGCCATAAATTCCTTCAAATGACGTGCTTACTAACGATTATTTCATCGCGAAAGCGCCTGGATGGGGTCTCTCATACCCCGAGAATTCCACGGGGTAACCCCAAGTTTTCCACGGGGTAACGCCGACTTTTCCACGGGGTTACCCCGAATTTTCCTCAGGGTTACGCCATCTCGTCCGTGGAGCTGGCCGCCGTCTGCCCGATCAACCACTATATCGGCGCTTGCAGGGCACCCCGCATTCACATTCGACACTCGAAGCTGAATTGGACCTCTCGATTTCACATCTTTTCCTCGACTGCCTACAATCCCTGCTACCACACAGCCGTGGATTGTCAAGACATGACTCGCCAAATCTCGAGTGCGTCAGTCCCCGGTCGGAATAATCCCTGCGTTCTCGAACATCAGGATAACGGTGCGCTGCGGTGCTCGCGTTCGGTGAAGTACGCCTTTTGGTACAACGAATCCTTGACGTGGCGCGAGCTCCACGACGCGCTCTTCCAAATCGATAAGCAACTTGCCTTCGACGACGTAGAAGAACTCGTCATCGTCGTCATGTTTGTGCCAGTGGTACTCGCCCTCGACCACTCCAACTCTCACTACGGACGCGTTTACCTGGCAGAGCGTCTGGTTATACCACTTATGCGGAGCTGCGTCGGAAAGCGCCTTCTCGTCGATTAGTTCCAGGGGCTTGTATAGGACATTCAGTCGAGTGTCATAAGGGAATTGCGTTTGAGCAGCCATACGTCCATCCTTGCGCTCAGATGTTATTCGAAATCACGAGCCTGATCAGTCAGATCGCCATTTCGTCACAGTTATAAAGCGCCAGTCTACAGATGCGCTGCTCCCAGCGAGTGCTCCGCGCAAATTGCCGCGACTGCACTGCTCCGATATACTTGAGGTTTGCTCAGCGCAAACATTTTTAGCCAGGAGTGCATTGCTCGATGCCGAAGCGCACATTTCAACCCAACCGCCGGAGGCGGAGTAAGACCCACGGGTTC
Source organism: Acidobacteriota bacterium (assembly GCA_003225175.1). NCBI lineage: Bacteria > Pseudomonadati > Acidobacteriota > Acidobacteriota bacterium. The sequence goes on along the minus strand of QIBA01000028.1, from coordinate 158,342 downwards.
CGGACTCGTATGAAGACCAAGTCGGGCCAGGCGGTGCTGTCCCGTCGCCGCGCAAAAGGACGCAAGCGGGTTTCCGTAAAACCCGGATTCCGCGAGTAATCGCGAGTTCTGACCGCGTTTCCCTCTCAACATCATCCTCCAAACGATTGTGAAGGTGAACCGGGCGAGGCCCGGTGGAGGATGTAAGCCCGATGTCGATTCCCAGTGAGCATCGATTACGCAAGCATGCCGAGTTCGAAGTCGTGTATCGCTGCGGACAACGCCACTTTTCGCAGGCACTTACGGCGTTTTATCTGCTGCGCACGGAGCCAGAGACTGTACAGCCTAAAACGTCGGGAGAAGCGGAGCGAAATCCACGCAGCAGTCGAGTCGGGATCACGGTTGGTCGGGTAATGGGAAAAGCCGTCGTCCGTAATCGTATTAAGCGTAGAGTGCGAGCGGCAGTCACGCAGAATCTTGCACGACTCACGCGTCCTGTGGACGTCGTGATTAATCCAAAAAAAGCTGCACTGGAGATGGAATTCACGCAGCTCTCGGCCGAAGTTGCTCGCGCCTTCGATGTTGTGGAACAAAAAGCAACGGTTGGCAGTAACAAAATTGACCGGGCGTTGCATCGATCGACCAAATCGGATCGTTTGGCGGCGAGAAAGTCTTAAGCAAGTGATTACTCTCTTCACAGAGATCGCGAATCGCAAGAGCACGATGGAGGTCCTGCTTCGCTTCTACAAGCTATGGATCTCGCCTGTGTTTGGCGATTCGTGCCGTTTCAGTCCGAGTTGTTCGGAATATGCAGCCCAGGCCGTAATCGAACGTGGCTGGTGGCGCGGTGGAGTGCTCGCGATTCGCAGAGTGCTACGTTGCCATCCATTCGGCGCCAGCGGATACGATCCGGTGCCCCACGCTCCATATCACGAGCAGCTTCGACCTTAGAACTTAGCAAACTATTGGCAGGTTACGTTGAACGATTTCCAAGCACCCAATCAGGAGCCAGGCTCAGAGCGACGGCTGCTACTGACTTTTGCTCTTACCTTCGTCGTCATCTTCATTACCCAACAAGTCATCTCGAAGTACTACAAGCCACCGGCGCCTGCGCAGCGGCAGGAACAAACTCAGAGAACTTCGGAGCAGAGTGCCGCGCCTACGATCCTGCCAACCACACCAGCAGGCTCAGCCGTAAAGCCCGTAAGCACGGAGGCAGCCAGACGAGCCGAACTTGAAAGTCCAACCGTCATTGAGAATGATCTCTATCGCATTACCTTCAACAATCGCGGGGGACTGGCGAAATCATGGGTCTTGAAGAAGTACAAAGATGAGCATGGCCAGCCGCTGGAGCTGGTAAACAGCATTGCAGCTCCACAGCACGGTTATCCGCTCTCGCTGTTTACTTACGACGAATCTCTCAACAAAAAACTAAATAAGGACATTCTGTACGTCGCGACAGAAGATCATTCGGGCGAGAACCGGACTCTTAGCTTCGAGTACTCCGACGGCGATGTTTCCGTCAAAAAGAAGTTCACCTTCAGCCACAGCTACGAGGTCCGGATTGAAACATCGGTCATTCAGAAGGGTTCGTACCTGACGGCCTATCCCGCGTGGCCGGCGGGATTTGGCGACCAAACAGAAGCGCCCTCCTACGCTGCAGCCCGCATTGATATCGATCGCGACGATAAGGTGGACCGGATCGCATTGAAGAAGGTAAGCGGTGGCGGGACGATCAATGGACCGTTCAACTGGGCAGCCGTGGTCGATCAGTACTTCGCCGCAACTTTCCTTCCGGACGATCCAGACCACGTCGCCGCGGTCACACTCAACAAAGAAATTCGGATTCCCAAGAATCCTGAGAAGCGCGACTCGAATGATGTGGAAGCGGTTCCTCTTCTGGGAATTGCGGCCGGCACTCCGGGCAGCCCGACAAGCGAGCGCATTTTTGTGGGGCCGAAGGCGCTCGATGTAATTTCCGACATTCGCTCCTATGCCACGCCAGCCAGTCTTTCGCCGCAGCCCAATGGGCCAACGCTCGAGAAGCTGGTCGACTTTGGCACGTTCTCGTTCTTCGCCAAGCCGCTGTTCCTCTGGCTGCGCTGGACCTTCGAACACTGGACTGGAAATTACGGCTGGGCAATTCTGGTTCTGACCGTGGTCATCAACGTGGCTCTATTGCCGCTGCGCATCTCGACCATCAAGTCGGCCATGCGGATGCAGAAGCTGCAGCCGCAAGTCACGGCCATCAACGACAAGTACAAACGCTACAAGCTCACCGATCCCCGCCAGGCAGATAAGAATCGCGAGCTGCAGGAGCTTTACAAGCGTGAGGGCGTAAACCCACTCGGCGGATGTCTGCCCAACCTGTTGCAACTGCCTTTCCTCTGGGCGTTCTATACCATGCTGGCCAGCGCCATTGAGCTCCGGCAAGCAGGATGGCTGTGGATCCACGATCTCGCCAGCCCCTCGCATGTGCTCACGATCCTATTCGTTGTATCTATGTTCTTGATGCAACAGATCACGCCACAAGCGGGAATGGATCCGGCACAGCAGAAGATGATGCAGTTCACCATGCCTCTCCTCCTCGGCGTGTTCACCTGGAAGTTATCTGCGGGTCTAAGCCTCTACTGGGCAGCGGGAAACGTCATTGGTATCGTGCAGCAAGTTGTCTTTAACCGAACCCAATTCGGCCGCGAAATGCGCGCACATCTGCAGAAGAGAGCGTTGAAAAAGCAGCGATAAGCAATTAGCGATCGGCAATAAGCGAAGACCGCTTCGTGCGCTTCCAATGTTTAAAGCACTTTCAGAATCAATGTAGCCCCGTTATTCAGGTGGAAGCCCCCGACTTCTAGTCGGGGGAAGCACGGCTTTCTAAGCAGTGCGGAGGAACGCGAAGCAAAGAGAATTGCGCGTTAGCGCTGGGCTTTGAGGCCAGCGCGCATTTCATGAAACGCGAGATACTCGTCGCGAGGCTTGAAAAGCCTCGCTCGCCTGACTAGAAGTCGGGGGCTTCCACCTGATAGGGCTACATTAGTTCTGAAAACACGGTCGGATTCGTGTTCGCTCTTCCCCGCCTCACTCCGGCTACATCAGCTCCTCGATAAATCCTCGCGTCACCTCAGCAGGCAATCGCAGATCCTGATGAAGCAACGGACCATCGTTAAGAACCGGCTCGGCAGCATGCAGCGCCGGCAGGTCAGTGCGTTCAAAGAACTTCCCAATTGGGATCTCTTCTCCCCACAGGATTGATCGTTCCATCGCGGCCGTCCAATCCGTCGCATCGTAGGTTGTGTCGTCTTCGAGCTTCTTCACCCGTGGACGGAACCACTGATAGGTGTTGTCGTGGTTGTAAGTAACGCATGGGCTGAAGACATCGATAAACGAGAAGCCCTTGTGCTCGATGCCGTGCTTGATCAACTCGGTGAGGTGCTTCTGTTCCGCGCTGAAGCCACGGGCGATGAACGTCGCGCCGGCGGCGAGAGCCATCGTGATCGGGTTCACCGGAGCCTCGATATTGCCGAAGGGCATGCTCTTTGTTTTCATGCCCAGGCGGCTGGTAGGAGAAGTCTGGCCGGTGGTAAGCCCATAAATCTGATTGTCCATCACGATGTAGAGGAGATCCACGTTGCGTCGCATGGTGTGGACGAAGTGATTGCCGCCAATACCAAAGCCGTCTCCGTCACCACCGGTCACGATCACTGTCAGTTCGTGATTCGCTTGCTTCACGCCCGTCGCAACGGCCAAAGCGCGTCCATGTAGCGTGTGCATCCCATAAGTGTTGATGTAACCGGGAAGATTCGACGAACAGCCGATGCCGCTGATCGCAACCACGTTGTGGCTTGGGATCTGCAGTTCGACTAAGGCTTTTTGCAGCGCGGCGAGCACGCCGAAATCGCCGCATCCCGGACACCAATCCGGATCCACCTTTCCCTTCATGTCGGCCATGGTTAGCGGCTTACTCGTCAATATGGCAGTCGCCATCTTCTCTTCTCCTAAACCATGATTTCGTGCGCGGGCACCGAAAGCTTGCTCTTGCCCGCGAGCTGTTCTTTCACCGCTTCCACGATGTGGTGCGGCATGAAAGGTTCGCCATCGTATTTACGGATGTGTCCATCGGGCACAAAGCTGGTCTCGCTGCGCAGGTAACGAGCGAATTGCCCGCTGTAGTTGTTTTCCACGATGATGGTGTGCCGCGAATCCTTGAGGATGTCGATGATGGCTGCACCGTGCAGTGGCACGAGCCAGCGGATCTGGAGTTGATTCGCCGAGATTCCCTGCTCCTTCAGCAATTCGCAGGCTTCTCCAATCACGCCATAGGTCGATCCCCAGCCGATCAGCGTGACCTCGGCATCGCGAAGACCGAGTAGCTGCGGCGGCGGAACCGCGGCCTCAATGCCGGTCTGCTTGCGCATGCGCTTTTCCATCATGGCGCGACGCTTGATGGGATTGGTGAACTCGTCGCTGATCAGCACGCCGTCTTCGTCGTGCTCGTCGGTTGCGGCGGTATGGATGTAACCGGGCACTCCCGGAACGGCACGCGGCGAAATACCGCTCTCGGTGATTTGATAACGCTTGTAGTTTCCGTTTGTGCCGTTCGATCCAGTGGCTCCGTTGCCATTGGTAATCAGCTCGCCGCGATCGATGGGAGGATTAAAGTCCAAATCCTTCGGATCGACACTGAGCCTTCCTTCCGACAGAAGGAGATCGCAGAGCACAATCCCCGGACACTGGAAGCGGTCGGCAACGTTGAATATCTCTGGAATGATCTTGAAGCAGTCTCCGATATCCAGGGGAGCCGCGATGACTCGCGGATAATCGCCGAAGGCTGCGCCGAGCATCTGCCATAGATCGCCTTGTTCGGTCTTGGTTGGCACTCCTGTGGACGGACCAGCGCGCTGGCAGTCGATCACTACGACTGGAGTCTCCATCATCGCCGACATACCGAGACCTTCACTCATCAGCGCAAATCCGCCGCCGGAAGTTGCGCACATAGCGCGAACGCCCGCATGGGCAGCGCCGATGGCCATATTCACCACGCCGATTTCGTCTTCGACCTGGCGAACCATCACCCCGGCCTTGCGCGCGTGCGAAGCCATCCAGTGCAGAACTCCGGTGGATGGACTCATCGGATAGGCGCAGTAGAACTTCACACCAGCAGCCACACCACCCATCGCCAGGGCCATGTTTCCGCTGGGCACGGCATAGCGGTTCTCGGTCATCGGTAGTGGCGGATCGAATGGCTTGAAATTCTGCGAGGCATAGTCGTAGCCGGTTCGCGCTATCGCGATATTCTCGGCAACCACGGCGTCACCTTTTTTTTTGAACTGCTCAATGAGCATCGTTTCCAGAGCCTGAAAGCCGATGCCCATCATGTTCAGCCCTGCGCCTACCGCGAGCGTGTTCTGCGCCACCTTATTGCGGCTAATGTCAGCTAGTTTCGAAACGGGAAGGGGGCAGAGTTGGACGCCATCTGTTGACCGCCCCGGTTTGATCGTATCGCTGTTGTAAATGCAGGCGGCTCCTGCGGAAAGAAGGCCGAAGTGACGATCCATCGTGTCCTGGTTCAAGGGAATCAGGAGATCGATCCGATCGCCCATGTTAGTGACCTTATCTGGACCTGTTCGGATGGTCAGGAACGTATGTCCGCCACGAATGATGGATTGATAAGCGTTGTAGGCGTTCAGGTGGAGACCGCGACGACTGAAGACTTTCGCGAAGATGTCGCCGGGTGTCGCCACACCCTGACCGGCAGCGCCTCCGATAGCGATGGCGAAGGTTTGGGTCATTGTGCGTATCCCGTTTTTGGCGGCCCAAGCATACACCCAAATGAGTCTTAGATCGTGAAAACGCTTCGAGCTTCTGACACAGGATGGTGTGCACCTGACCGTTATGCGAGACTTGCTTATAGCGGTTTTTGTCGAAGCTACTTTCAGGGCCTGTAGCTCAACGGTTAGAGCAGGGGACTCATAATCCCTTGGTTGGGGGTTCGAATCCCTCCGGGCCCACCAGGTTTTCTGACTACAACGGCTAGTCCCCACAAAGTTGCCGCCAAAGCAATTTGCTGTTGATGTTCCCCATTCGACCCGTCAGAGTAGAGCCCTTCGAATCGGAGCGACAATGAGCACAACCGCCGCCGCCGCATTTCCTATTCGCAAACCGAGCGCTCTGCGCGCGATTCTGTGGGCAGGGTTTTCCTGTGGGATCCTCGACATTACGGCAGCGTTCATCGTCTACGGCTTCCTTGGCGCCAAACCAATTCCCCTTCTGCAGGGTATTGCTACTGGAGTGATGGGCCCCAGTGCGCGCCAGGGCGGTCTGCCAACAGCTGCCCTGGGATTGTTCCTGCATTTCGTGATCGCATTTGGTGCAGCAACGGTGTATTTCGTTGCTAGCCGCTTCATGTCCTTTCTGACAAAGCACGCGGTGGCAACGGGATTTCTATACGGCATTGCCGTCTACTTCTTCATGCAGCGAGTGGTTATCCCTCTGTCGGCGGCGAGGAGATCGGCTTTCTCGCTGAGAATGATGATGGTTGGAATCGTGATTCACATGTTCTGCGTCGGATTGCCGATCGCGCTCAGTATTCGCAAGTACGGCAGTCCCGAATGAAGCGCCCATGCGCTGGTGCTCGCGCAATGTAGCATTTCTGAAATTGATACCCACCCTAATCCCCGGTTAGGGCAAATCACTGGTGGAGTTACAAGGCTCACCTTATCCACTCGAGAGAACTGCACAATTATCGTGAAGTGCGGCCCTCCCCCAGCCGTGAGAGAAGCCAGCTATGCGTCGTTTCATGCACGCACTCTGCGGTGGTTGGTTATTCGCTGTCGTACTCTGCATTTCCGGATGTGCCGGCTCAGTTTCTTCTGCATTCACAGGCGCCGAGCCTGCTTCAATCGTCAATCCCGGGCCGTCTCCGACTCCCACACCAGTGCCTACTCCGACACCTACACCGGTTCCAGATCCGACTCCTGCTCCTGGCGGTACGACGATCTCCAACATTGAACAGATGTCAGGATGGAACTCGTGTGACACCTGCTCTGGCGGAGGAGTGGTCACCTATTCCATGACGCAGGGACTCTCCTACCCGCAATCCGGCAGTACGCAGTTCTCCATCGGGCAGGGTGATCCGTGGAGTCATGCATTATGGTGGAAGCGTCTTGGCAACAATCCCGCGCTCTCACATTTCGTGCTGAGTCTCGATCAGTACATTGAGAACCCGGCGGCGTCTTGGGGAATCGAGTACAACGTGAACCAGCTTCTGAACGGACAGTGGTACAAGTTTTCGACGCAATGCTCGTTCGGAGACGGCATCTGGCAGGTCTGGGATTCCGCCAATAAGCAGTGGACGCGTACATCGGCGCCTTGCACGCGGCCGGCGCCGTCGAAGCACGTCCAGCTTCAGATGCAGTATGAGCGCGTCAATGGGCGAGCTCACTTCATCTCAATTTCCATGGATGGGAAGGTTTACTCGGTTGACTTGTCGTTCGATCCTCAACCGATCACAGGCACCAGTGGAGACTTCGGAGTGCACTTTCAATTGAACGGGAATGCGACGTCGGATCCATATTCGGTTTGGGTCCATAACATGTCGCTGAATTATTGGTGACGGCAGTTTGCAGCCTGTGAATCACTTCGATTAGCCATCCAGGCAAGATTGCCTGAGAGGCTTCCGCACTCTCAGGCAATTTCTTGAGCCTATTACTTCTTGGTCTTGAAACCAGTCGTCACCTTCGCCCCGAGGGTATCTAGCATTTGTTTGGCGCCATCGGCGTAAGGCCCGGTCGGCTGTAGCTCCAGATACTTATTGAAGTCATCTACAGTGCCTGGCGGCGGGATCATCTTGCCTTGCTTATCCACAGTCGCCTTTTGTAGGGAATTGATCGCGCGTTGATAGTAAGCGTCCGCGTGGGTGGGGTCTGCCTGGATCGCCTTGGTGAAAGCGGCGTTAGCTTCGTCCACCTTCCCCGTATTGGTCAGCACGGCGCCTTCGTTGTAATAAAACTGCGCAGCGCGCGTGGGATCCTGCTCGGCGGCTTTGTTGTAGGCGCCCACCGACTCAGGGATCTTGTTGGTGCGAGCATACGCCTGGCCAACATTGTTGTAATAGGAAGCCAGCATCTGCTTGGAGTTGGGGCGCGTGGATGCAGCTCCGAGTTGGATCGCTTTGCTGTAAGCGTCGATCGCCTCCGGATATTTCTTGGCCCCCAGCAAGGCGTCACCGTAAATCCCATACACCTGATCGTGCTGCCCGTTGTCAGCCTCTGCTGCCTGTTGCATCACCTGGACGGCGGCATCGTAGTTCTTGGCGGTCATGTCCGCCTGGGCTTCCTTGATTTGGGTGTTGAGATTCCCGATCTTGGCGTTCTCCTTGGTGACCTCGGCGTTTTTCTTGTTGATCTCTTCTATCTGCTTCTTCTCTTCCTCGGTCAGCTTGCGTTGTTGCGTTGGCTGCTGTGCTTGTGGAGGCGGCTGCTGAGGAGCTTCTTGTCCTGCCGGAGCTGCCGGAGCTGGAGTGAGATCGATATCGAGCTGATTTACGTCGAGGTTGAGCGAGACCTGGAACTTGGTCGTGTAGACAACCTTGCCGTCTTTGCTGACGGCGACGTCATACTTGCCGGGAGAAACACCGATACTGAAGAATTCCCCTTTCTTGTCGGTCTTAAGGTTGTACTTGCGGCCGGTCTCGGAATCCTTCAGCTGCACAGCCAGACCGGGCATTCCGCCATTCGCGTCTTTGACCGTTCCTTTTATAGTGGCGGTCTGCGCCAACGCACTAATTGCGCTAAGCAGCACGAAAAGGAAAGCAATAGCGCCTGTTTTGAGTCTCATAAGTTCCTCCGCACCCATCGATAACAGCATCTCTAATCAGCGCTTACGCTTCCGTAGCGCTGATCCCAACAGAAAAAGGTAAATCCAACATGGTGCCCGCTTCAAGCGGCAGCAAGAAGAATCGGGTGAAATGAAAACAGGCTTTCGGCGGTCGGCACTCGGCGTTCCGCCAATATGCCTCTTGTGAATTACTCAAGAACCATTTCTGGCCGAAAGCCGACAGCCGATAGCTGACAGCCAGTTCTCACTTCACCGGATGGCCCGATCACCCGATTCTTCAGACTCCCTTCGTCATCGGTTCCCAAATGAACTTGTGTATCTGCAGACCGAGACGCACATTGAGCCCATCGGCCAAGATCCATTCGACGAGTTCCCTCGGATCGAGCAGGCAGTTCGAGGCGTCGCGTTCCGGACCCGCATCCTTGCGAAACGCAGGGGAAAACAGAACATCTCGGACGCGCGATTCCAACCCATGTTCGCGAACGAAATCGCGAGCGAATTCGTAGTCGGTGCGATCGGCGATAACGAACTTCACCTCATCGTTCCTGGTAAGCGCGTCTAGATTCTCTATGCGGAAGCTGCCGCCTTCTCCCGAAGCCGGACACTTCACATCTACGATCTTATGAACCGATTTGGGAACATTCCTTAACGGACGTTCGCCGCTGGTCTCGATCAGCACCTCGCAACCGTCCGCAAGCAGTCTCTCTATCAACGGCATGAGCTCCCGTTCCTGAAGCATCGGTTCCCCGCCCGTGATCTCGAGCAGAGTCACCGGAGCCAGCTTCTTCACTTCCGCGAGGACTTCATCGACAGACATCTTGCGGCCGCCGGTAAATGTGTACTCGCTGTCGCACCAGGTGCACCGAAGATTGCATCCGGCGAGGCGCACGAAGATGCATGGGAGGCCTGCGAAGGAAGACTCACCCTGAACAGATTTGTAAATTTCGATGATGTACATGAAAGCGGCAATAAGCGATAAGCAACAGCGGGGCTCGGTTTTCTCTCCTTATGCCAATCGCTTATTGCTTGTTGCTATTTACTCCGAATACTTCGCTGTCGTCGTATCCGTCTCCCAGATGGTCACTTGCTTTACGCTGACGCGGCCTGAGGTTGAGCTCTTAAGAGTAACGTTAGTCTCGTCGAAGAAAAATTTTGCCAGATTCTCGGCCGAAGGATTCAGCGTAGTGAACGGAGCCACGTCGTTGATCATGCGATGATCGAGCCGCTCGATCACTGGCTTCATCACCATTTTCAGCTCCTTGAAATCGAGCAGCAGCCCGGCCTGATCGAGTTCGCGGCCTTGCAGCGTGATACGCACCTTGTAATTATGGCCGTGCGGGTTCTCGCATTTCCCACGGTAATTGCGCAGGTAGTGTCCCGCGGCAAAGCTGTCTTCAACAGTAACTTCGTACATGCTTCCTCAGAATTGTCCTCGCAGAGAGATAAATGCAGGAATTAGGTTTCCGGCGCCAAAAGGCTTTTACAGCCAATCAGAGGACTTGTGTCTATTGTATCGCGAGGATTTTGCAGGCGCTTAGCGCTCGCTGGCGCGAAGGCTGTAGTAGATCCCGAGCAGGCCGCAGGCGGCAGCCAGGATAAGAAGAAAGATGCTGCGTGTAACCCATAGGCTGCGCAGTAATTCCGCATCGGCAAAGGCTCGCTGCGGCTTGGGCAGCATCGCGATGCTAATCTGCGCTCCCCAACGCATACCGACGACAGCAGAGATGAAGAGGGCGATGCAGGCGGTCCAGAGGAGGCGAACTTTGGTGAGGAAGCTCACTGCAAGGATTGTAGCGATGCTCCCCATTACGATAATGAATCGCACTCATGATGAGACGGATTCATCATGAAAGAACTGTTCGACGTCTTCGAGTCCATTCGCCATTCCGTACTTCGGCAGGCTTTCGAGGAACACCCGCCCATAGCGCTGGCGGTGGATGCGATTGTCCAGCAGTACCAGAACGCCGCGATCATGAAGGGAACGAATCAAACGGCCAAATCCCTGCTTTAACGTGATCACTGCTCCGGGAACCTGGTACTCCATAAACGGATTGCCACCATCAGCAGCAATCGCTGCGACGCGAGCTGCGACTACTGGATCATTGGGCACAGCAAAAGGAAGTCGGTCGATAATCACGCAGCTAAGCTGCTCGCCCTGTACGTCCACTCCCTGCCAGAACGATGAAGTTGCGAAGAGGGTCGCATTCGGAGTGGTGCGGAACTCTTCGAGCAACGCGCTGCGGGGCGCTGAGCCCTGGATGAGCATGGGATATTCGAGCTCGCCTAGCAGACGTTCGTAGATGTCGTGCATTTGCGAGTAGCTGGTGAATAGACAGAAGGCGCGGCCTTGTGTGACTTCGAGCACGCGACGCATCACCTGCGCTGCTCGTGGAGCAAACTGATCGCTGCGAGGATCGGGAAGATCCGGAGGCACGTAGAGCACCGCCTGACGCGAATAGTCGAAATGGGAGGGCACGATCAGCGCGCGCGCGTGGTCGAGTCCCAGTCGTCGCTGGATATATTCGAAGCCATTGCTCACAGCCAGCGTCGCCGAGGTGAGAACAGCAGTATCCAGATTCTCAAATAGCGTTTGACGCAGCAGCTGAGAAACGTCGATGGGAGTTGCTTGCAACGAGACGATTTTGGCGCCGGATCGCCCGCGTCCACCGCGGCGTTCGATCCAGAAGACGGTGTTGCGATCTTTGGATTCCAGAATGAACGAGAGCTGGACCTTAAGCTCCTCTGCGCGCCGCATGAATTGGAACAATTCTTCCGGCTTTTGCTCGATGCGTTCGAGCTCGGCCGCGAGGCGCGTAAACGCATTTAAGACGGAGATATATTCGTCGCCGTTCTCTTCGAGAAATCCCTCGCGATTGTTAAAAGCAAAGCGGCCTTCACCGCAAGGGATTAGTCCAAAAAAGAATTGAGAACGCTCACGCAGGTTGTTGCAGGCCGTGGCAACCGCCGCCGGTAGCGTCTGGCGCTGGCGTAGCATTGTCTCGACGTCGCGCGCGAGTTCGTCGAGACGCAAATTGCTTACCGAGACTCCGAAGTAGCTGCCGGCCACTTCTTCCAGCTCGTGGGCTTCGTCGAAGATCACGATTCCGGCTTCGGGAAGTACTCCGACATCCGGCGCTTCATCGGTGGCCCGCTTGATGGCCAGATCTGCGAAGAAAAGATGATGGTTAACGATAACGATATCGCTTTCGAGCGCGCGACGGCGCATCTCGGTAATGAAGCAGCGATTGAATTGCGGGCACTTCTGCCCCGTGCACGCATCTGAGCGAGCGTCAATTTTGTGCCAGAGAGCGCTCGATTCAGGCAGGCCCGCGATCTCCGCGCGGTCACCCGTCTCGGTATGCTGTTCCCATTCCGCAATGGCCTGGTACTGCTCGACCTCGGCGAGTTCCCGGAGGATCGGCTGATTTTTGAGGTCATAGAGCTTTTGCCGACAGAGATAATTATTGCGTCCTTTCATGTAACAGACGCGCAGCTTACCTTCAACGGCCGCTCCGGGGAACAAAACTTGTTCCAGAAAAGGAACATCTTTATAGAAGAGCTGCTCCTGCAAATTCTTCGTGCCCGTCGAGACGATTACACGTTTGCCGGAACGAATCGCTGGCAGCAGATAGGCGAGCGTCTTGCCCGTTCCGGTGCCGGCTTCGACGAGCAGGTGTCGTTTGTCGTTAATCGCCTGCTCGACCGCTTCGGCCATCTGGAGCTGTCCCCGCCGGAACTCGTATGCAGGATGGCAGCGGGAAAGTGCTCCTCCGGGAGCGAAGAATGAATGCAGCGAGCCTGTAACTCGAGCCGGCTGCGGCGCAATCGCATTTTGAGGAACAGAAGACAAGGGAGCCCGGGCCGCGCACGAGCATCGCGGAGCGAGTCTCTATAATAACTTGGTTGTTGCAACTCTCCGCGAAATCAAAGTCATTGCCTAAGTCTTCCCCCAACTTGCTTAATCACCGGCGTGCCACAGCCGAGAAGCACACGCCCATGCTGGCGATTGTCGGACGTCCTAACGTCGGCAAGAGCACTCTTTTCAACCGTCTGATCGGCAGGAGACGATCCATCGTCGGAGATGAGCCGGGAATCACACGCGATCGCCTGTACGGCAAAGCCCAATGGAATGGCCGCGAAATCGAAGTCGTCGATACCGGCGGAATCATTCCTGATGACAAGCAACTGATTCCCTCTGAGATTTATCGGCAGGCACGGGTGGCGTTTGAACAAGCGGACGTGATCGCGATGGTGGTGGATGGTCGTACTGAACTGGCCTCTCCCGATATAGAGCTGGCGCGATTGCTCATCCGCAGCGGCAAGCCCGTAATGCTTGCGGTCAACAAAATCGATTCTCCCAAGCTGGAAGCAGGAGCGGAAGAATTCCGCCGGCTCGGCATCAAGAATGTTTTTCCTGTCTCAGCAGAGCATGGAAATGGCCTGGGCGAGTTTCTGGACGCCGCACTTGAGTTGATGCCGGCCTCGGCCCAGCTGGCGGAAACGAGTGTGGCACAGCCGCCCTCGGCTGTGTCTATCCCGGCCGAAACAGAAGTGGAACAGCCTCGGCGACAAGAGCCGGCAGAGACGAAAATTGCAATTATCGGCAGACCCAACGTCGGCAAGTCGACATTGCTGAATCAGCTCACCGGTACGTCGCGAGCTATCGTGTCTCCAATTGCCGGCACCACGCGCGACGCTGTGGATGAAGTCGTAGAGCGGGACGAACAGAGTTATCGCTTCATCGACACTGCCGGTATCCGCCGCAAAGGCAAAACCAGACTGATGGCGGAGAAGCTCTCCGTGGTGATGGCGCGCAAGCATCTCGAAGCTGCAGATGTTGCTCTGCTGGTGATCGATGCCATTGAAGGAGTCACCGCACTCGATGCGACGATCGGTGGATACGCGCATGAGAGCGGGCGCTCGGTGGTGATTGTCGTGAACAAGTGGGATTTGGTCGGCTCACAGCGTCAGGATGGCAAGCCTGCCGCCGATCAGGAGTTGTTCGAGAAACAGCTGCGTACTGTGCTGAAGTATCTGAGCTACGCTCCGGTGCTGTTTATTTCGGCAACCAGCGGCAAGAATGTTGATCGAGTCTTCACTGCGATAGAACGCGTCGCGCAAGAACGCCGCAAGCGAATCACTACGGGAGAAATGAACCGTTTTCTCAAGTCAGTTGACTTCGACCGCGCGTCATCACCGGGATACAAGATGAGAATCCAGTACCTGACTCAGGTGTCAGTATCTCCTCCGACGTTCGTGGCATTCACGAATCGTCCCGGAAAGCTGCATTTCTCTTATCAGCGCTTCCTCGAAAATCAAATTCGGCGCGCGTTTGGGTTTGAAGGAACGCCGATTTGGATCAAGGCTCGCGGGAAAGAGAAGAAGTGACTTTTTTTATTGGTCATTCCGAAACGCCTGCTGTTGGCGTGAGGAATCCCTATAGTTGCGATGCTTCTCGTTGATGCCTTCATCTTGGTCACAATAGGGATTCCTCTCTCCTGCTCACGCGAACTGCACGCCTGAGCATCCGCTCGGAATGACAAAGATCAGGAGCTCATGTCTACGATCGACGAAGTCCTGCTCGCTAATGAGAAGTACGCGCAGAAGCACACGGCGCGCCACCTCTCACCACGTCCGACGAGGCGGCTCGCCGTCGTTACATGCATGGACACTCGCCTAACCAAGACAACGCTCGGCCTCGACGACGGCGATGCGCACATCATTCGCAACGCCGGTGGAATCGTCACAGAGGATGCCCTACGCTCGCTTCTAATCTCGCATTACCTGCTGGGGACAGAGGAGTTCATGGTGATCAATCACACAGACTGCGGTCTCATGCGCTCTACGGAGGATGAGCTGCGCGGAATGATCGAACGCCACGCCGGCACGGCAAGCCTTTCCCCCGAGCGGTTCTACGCGTTCAAGAAGCCGGAAGAAAATGTCCGCAAACAGCTCGAGAAGCTGAAATCGCATCCTTGGGTGAAAAAAGAGATCACTGTACGTGGATTTGTGTACGACGTGGACACGGGCCGATTGAAAGAAGTGTTTGCCTGAAAGCGGCGATAAGCGATTAGCTAAATCGCAACTCCTATAGCTAATTGCTTATCGCTAATCGCTGCCTATGGCTGCTTTTCAAACTCCTTCTTCATCCGTTCCCAGGTTATATCGAGCGCCTCTGGCAGCACTCGTGTTTCGGCGACTACCGTCATGAAGTTCGCGTCAGCGATCCAGCGGGGAAGGACATGCATATGAATGTGCCCAGCCACCCCGGCTCCAGCGGCTGCCCCGATGTTCATTCCCAGATTGATACCATCTGGGCGGTAGAGGTTCCGCAAGACCTTCTCGGTGCGCTGGCACAATTCCATCATTTCTTGGGCTGCCCCTTGGGGAAGCTTTTGGAGTTCGTCGAGGTGATCGTAGGGGATTAGCATTACATGGCCTGACGTGTAGGGAAAGGCATTGAGGCAGATGTAGCAATGGCTCCCTCGGTGTACGATCCAGGCCTTGCGGTCGTCCCCATCATGACGCTTGTCGCAGAAGACGCAGCCCTGGCCCTCGTTTGCCCCTGTGATGTAGGCATATCGCCAGGGCGTCCAGAGATAGTCCATAAGAGCGGCAAGTATAGATGAGGGTCTCTTGAGGACCGCCAAAGCATGCTAAAGACGCAGCTGCTGCGTCTCTCTGACGTGCTCTTGAAACGAGCTACATTGGGGTTCGCGAAAATAGCTTTAACTCGCTGTTCAACTTGGGCTTGCGGGGTTTGACACTGTCTCCGAGCGATTGCTATAGTCAGAATATCGATCAGCAGCGGAAGCGTTGTCTATCGATCCGGCCGCAGAGTTTCCTCTAGCCCGAACGGGCCCACACACAAGAGAGCTTATGCAGCCATCACTCCGCTCATGCGGGCAGCCGGGGCACCACCCTCTGTCTTTTCGGGACGATTCCCGTAGCGTGAGCGGGAAGGACCATGTTGTTCGAAGAGAGCACAGCCCGCGACCTGAACCCTATCGTCGAAGAGGGCTCTGCAAGCACGCAGACTTCCTCCCACGAGACCCAGCCAGTAAACGCGCATCCTGGAAGCTCACAAAATTCCAATCACGAGAATACAGCCCTGACTACCGAAACTGTTGAAACCACCGCACTAGCCACCGAAAACCCACAATCGTCCGCTCCCGAGCATGAGACCAGCGCTCAACATGGGCCTGAGACTCCACGCGAGGAGATGGATTTCGCCGCTGCCCTGGAGAGCTTTGAGGCTGAGCAATCGGCCGCAGAAGCTGCCGCTCCCGCCGATGACCATATCCAAAAAGGGACCGTGGTAAAGCTGACCGACAAATATGTTGTCGTGGACGTTGGCTCCAAGTCCGAAGGCATGGTACCGATCGCCCAGGTCATGGGACGCGATGGCCAGCCGCGCTTCAAGCCGGGCGACAGCATCGACGTGGTCAGCGATCGCGGTGAGACAGAGGAAGGATACGCCCTGCTGTCGCATGAGAAGGCAGCCCGTGTCCGCGTTTGGGAAGACATCGAGAAGGCTTACAACGACAAGAGCACGATCAAAGGCTATGTGGTCGATCGCGTCAAGGGTGGTCTATCCGTGGATGTGGGTGGCGTGCGCGCATTCCTGCCGGGTTCCCAGGTTGATCTGAAGCCGGTCCGCAACCTCGACGGCTTTAAAGGCCATGAGATTGACGTCCGCGTAATCAAGCTGAACAAAAAGCGCGGCAATATCGTGGTTTCGCGTAAACAACTGCTGGAAGAAGAGCAGGCGGATAAACGCTCCAAAACACTTGAGCACTTGGAAGAAGGAGCTGTTCTTACCGGTTCAGTCAAGAACCTCACCGATTACGGTGCGTTCGTTGATCTCGGCGGGCTCGATGGCCTGCTGCACATCACCGACATGTCATGGGGACGCCTCACGCATCCCCGTGATCTTGTGAATGTAGGCGACGAGATCCACGTGAAGGTTCTGAAGTTCGATAAGGAGAAGCAGCGCGTTTCTCTAGGCTTCAAGCAGCTCACTCCTGACCCGTGGCTCGATGCTGCAGAACGATATCCGATCGGCGCTCATGTGAAGGGACGTGTTCTCAGTGTCACCGACTATGGAGCTTTCGTAGAACTGGAGCAAGGCATTGAAGGTCTGGTCCACGTAAGCGAAATGACATGGTCGAAGCGGATGAAGCATCCATCGAAGATCGTGAAGCCAGGAGACGAAGTTGAGACCGTTGTGCTCAACGTGAACCCCACGGAGCGCCGCATTTCTCTTGGACTCAAGCAGCTCGAGCAGAATCCGTGGGAGCAGCTGCACGAGAAATATCCGGTCGGCAGCGTAGTCGAAGGCAAGGTTCGCAACCTTACCGATTTCGGTGCCTTCATCGAGATCGAAGACGGCATCGATGGATTGGTGCATGTCAGCAATCTGAGCTGGACCAAGCGCGTGAAGCATCCCTCCGAAGTCCTGAAGAAGGGCGAGAAGGTGAAGGCGCAGGTGCTTGCGATTGAGCCTGAGCATCGCCGTTTGTCACTCGGCATCAAGCAGATGCAGCCCGATGTATGGGAGACATTCTTCGCTTCCCACCGTCTCGGCGATGTGGTTCATGGCAAGGTGCTGCGCACAGCTCAGTTTGGTGCATTTGTCGAAATCTCCGAAGGAGTTGAAGGGCTTTGCCACAACTCTGAGGCGACCGATTCACATGGCACTCCGATTAAGCTCGAGCCTGGACAGGAGCATGACTTCAAGATCATCAAGATGAATCCGGAAGAGAAAAAGGTCGGTTTGAGTCTGCGCGCCGTCGGCGAGGAGGCCAGCCGTGCGGATGTTGAAGCCTATAAGCAGCCGGTTTCAAGTTCAACTACTACGCTAGGCGAGATCATGAACTGGAAGCGCGCCAGCAACGACCAAGATTGAGCAACTCTCCCTCCTGAATATGGAAGGCCGCCAGAATGGCGGCCTTATTTTTTGCCGGCAACATGACAGCGATGAGAGAACGCGGGGACTGGAGGCTAGGCTGAAATGTAGGAAGCGCCTGCGTGCCGCTCCAGCCGCTTCCGCACCAGATCGGCTAAGGCTGCGATGAATGTTGGCGAGTCATTGAGAGACTCGGTGCGCCAGGTCTTAATACCAATTTGGGAACCGTACTTACGGAATCCGATATCGATGTCGTAGAGCACTTCGACGTGATCGCAAACAAATCCCACCGGTTGAATCAACGCCTGCGAATATCCTTCGTCCTTCAAGCCCCGCAGGGTATCTTCAACAGTCGGCCCAATCCACGGACCACCAGACATTCCCTGACTCTGAAACGCGAATACCCATTGCGAATCAGGTATCCCCGCCTCACGCGCTACGAGTGCCGCCGTCTCTTTAGCTTGCTGCTCATAGGGATCTCCCTCCGAAATTGTTCGCGCTGGAACACTGTGGGCTGTAAAGATAACGACAGTCCCTCTGCCAACTCTCGCGAGAGCAGCCTGCAAGCGATCTGCGAACGCTTCAATGAGCCGGGGATGATCATGCCATGAATCCACGAAGTCGATTGCCATTCCGGCTGCCTCTTTGAAAGCCGCATTGCGGTAGAGACCAACGCTGGTACGCGAATTCTGCGGAGCCAGACACAGCGTCACCACATGGGCAACGCCATCGGCTCGCATAGCTCTTACTGCCTCTGGAATATCTGGCTTCCAATTGCGCATGCCCACGTACACCGGCATTGACAGTGCGTCGGAAAGCATTCTCGCCTGATGCATGGTGATCTCGGTTAGCGGAGAATGTCCGATCAAACCGTACCGGTGCGAGACTTCCTGAATGACCAAATCGGGAATTGGACGTCCGCCTGTGACATTGCGCATGTACTCGGGAATCTCCGACACATTGTCTGGAGTCCCGTGAGCCAGCAGTAGAACAGCCGTCTTCATTGTCAGAATGCCACGCTCGGAGCGCGCGCATGGCTGCGCTTCGCGCTGTAGGCGTGTACTTCCTCTACCAGGGCGATCACATTTTCAACTGGCGTTTCAGGCAGAATCCCATGCCCAAGATTAAAGACATGACCAGCACGCCCGGAAGCCCGGTCGAGTACATCACGCGCCTGCCGTCGGACTTCGGCCTCCGAGGCGAACAGCACCACGGGATCAAGGTTCCCCTGAACTGCGAAGTTATCGCCCAACATCTCAAAGGCATCGTCGATCGGGATCCGCCAGTCGATTCCAATTACCTCCGCCCGAGTTTGCTTTATCGAGGGCAGAAGTGTGGCCGTGTCGGTTCCAAAGTAGATGATGGGCGCGCCAGTCGCCTTCAACTCCGCAACTAATGCCTTGGTATGCGGCAGGACGAAGCGAGTGAAGTCCGCCGGCGAAAGACATCCTACCCAACTATCGAAGACTTGCAACGCGTCAGCGCCTGCATTTACCTGCTCGGTCGCGTATTGCACCAGCACGCGCGAGATGCGCCGCATAAGCTCATCCCAAGCTTCCGGATCGCTATACATGAGGCGTTTGGTCTCGACATAAGTACGCGATCCTCCGCCTTCAATCATGTAGCTCGCCAGGGTGAATGGAGCGCCGCAGAAGCCAATCACCGGAAGACGTGTGCCGAAGTGTCGAGCTACCAGGCGCACGGACTCCGCCACGTAACTCAATTCGGCGGCTCGATCGGTCTTGAGCTGGGCGATGCCGTTGGCATCGCGCAAGGGAGAATGAATCTTGGGTCCATCGCGCTCAGCAAACTCAAAGTCCAGGCCCATCACTGCCAAAGGCAGTAGCAGGTCGGCAAATATAATGGCAGCATCCACTCCCAGGCGCTCAGCCGCAGTTATCGTTACTTCGGCTGCGAGCTGTGAGTCCTTGCATATCTCGAGGATCGTGTGCTGCTTACGTACCTTTCGATACTCAGGCATGTAGCGCCCCGCCTGACGCATGAGCCAGACCGGCGTAACCTCCACCGGCTGCCGGCGACAGGCGCGAACAAAACGTGAATCGGGGGCCGACATAGATGTTGAGGGTATCACGTGAAAAGTGCCGTTCAGAAGCACCGGTCCGCAGCGCTGGAGGGGTAAAATGGAGTCAGCCTTCCTATGAAACACAAGTCCCTGCTCAATCTTTTGACGATTCTGCTGTTCGCCAGTTCTCTCACCGCCGACACGGTAATCGAAGAGATCATCGCCCGCGTCAACAGCTCGATCATTACCCGTTCTGACCTGGCCAGGAGCCGGGAAGAGCTTCAACAGGAGCTGAAGCAACAGAACGTTCCCGGCACGGATACGCGAGCTAAAGAAAAAGAAAAAGATGTCCTGCGTGACTTGATCGATCAGCAATTGCTGCTGGGCAAGGGCAAGGACCTGGGAATCACCGGCGACACCGAGCTGGTGAAGCGGCTCGACGATCTGCGCAAGCAGCTCAAGCTGGAAAGCATGGACGACCTGGAGAAAGAGGCGCAGAAGCAGGGCGTTTCCTTCGAAGACTTCAAAGCTGGCATTCGCAATCAGATCGTGACGCAGCAGGTGATCAGTCACGAGGTTGCTCCGCACATTCAGATCACGCAAAAAGAAGTTGAAGACTATTACAACGGGCACAAGGCAGAGCTGGAGCAGCCTGAGGCAGTCGATCTGTCAGAGATTCTCGTCTCGACCGGCAGTGCGAACCTAAACGTGGATCCCAACGCAGCGCCGCCGCCGGAAGATCCCGCCAAGGTTAGCGCCGCCGAAGAAAAGGCCAAACAGCTCCTCGCAAGCATCAAGAGCGGTACAAAGTTCGAAGACGTAGCGAAGAAATCCTCCGACGGCCCGACGGCTGATCAAGGCGGAGAACTCGGTCAATTCAAGCGCGGAACCCTCGCCAAAGAATTGGAAGATCTCACCTTCAAGATGAAGCCGGGCGACGTCTCAGACGTAATCCCCACAAAACAGGGTTTCGTAATCCTCAAGGCCAATGAACACGTACAGGCTGGAATCGCACCCCTGAAGCAGGTCGAGAATCGCATTCAAGAAGCCATCTACTACGAAAAACTTCAGCCTGCGCTGCGAACATATCTCACAAAGCTTCGTGAGGATGCCTACATAGACATCAAGCCAGGATTCGCCGACACCGGCGCCAGTCCAAATCAAACCAAGCCGATCTACACCACAGCATCCGCTGCCGACACAAGCCCCGCGAAGAAAGGGAAGAAGAAAAAGAAGCTGGGGATTCTGTAACAGGCAGCGATTAGCAATTAGCGATTAGCCAAACCAAACCTGGCAGGGACGCGAGTCCCTATAAGGGCAATTTCGGTATAGCTAATTGCTAATCGCTAATTGCTAATCGCTGCTCTTGAAGTAGAATCGCTTCGTCCGGACCAGCTCATGAAGCAGTTCTTCGTCAAAGACGCCGCCAGCCAGGAAAATCAAGTCATCACGTCATCCTTCCTCGTCTCCTCCAAACAGATCAAGCCCAAGAAAAGTGGAGAAATCTATCTGGCGCTTACACTGTGCGACCGCTCCGGTCAGATCGACGCCAAGATGTGGGACAACGTCAATGATGCGGTCGACAAATTCGAGCAGGACGATTTCGTCAAGATCCGGGGCCTGATCAACAAGTATTCGAGCCGCTACCAGCTAACCATCCACAAACTGCGGAGGATGGAAGACGCTGAGATCGAGTACTCCGATTACTTGCCCAAGACTAATAAGGACGTTGACGAGCTATGGCGAACCCTGGGCGCTTATGTGGCGAGCTTCAGGAATGACTACTTGCGATTGTTGCTTGAGGCTTTCATGGGCGATCCGCAAATCGCGGAGGCATATCGCCAGGCGCCGGCTGCGAAGTCATTGCATCATGCGTTTATCGGGGGATTGCTCGAACATGTTGTTTCGCTCATGAAATTGTGTGACACGGTCGCCCCGCTGTATCCGCACATCAATCGCGACCTTCTACTCGCCGGCGCATTCCTGCACGACATCGGTAAGATCTATGAGCTGAATTATCAGCGCTCATTCTCGTACACGACGAAAGGCCAGCTACTCGGCCACATGATCATCGAGCTTGAGATGTTGCACGAGAAGATCGTTTTGGTCCCGGGATTTCCCGCGGAACTCAAGGTTCTGATCGAGCACCTGATCATCAGCCATCACGGCAAATACGAATTCGGCTCGCCCAAACTTCCAATGTTCCCTGAGGCGCTCATGCTGCACTATCTCGATGATCTTGATTCAAAGATGGAAAGCATGCGCGCTCATTTCGAACGCGATCCAGAAGCGGAGTGGAGCGGATACAACAGTTCATTGGGTCGGACGCTGCTGAATTCAGAAAAGATCCTTACGCAGTTGGCCGCGCCTGAGCAGCCTGCAGAACCTCCGAGCGAACCGGAGGTAAGAGAACTCAAGGTTGCTGCAGGCGAGCAATAGTTCGCAAGGTTCTCTCCGCGACGTCAGTCCCTCGTTACTTATCCACGCGAGTCGCGCTGCGCCACTTTGCGTGCAGCCAAATGAGAATCCCAATCGCGCAAATTTCCAAGGGACCAGACTTCAGATATACGGCCGTAAATCCCTGCACGATGTCGTGAGCGACATAGGTGCCGTGGTAGATGGCCCAACCTACGCCGACGGAGGCGAGGATTGATCCGAAATTTGCTTCCAGCCTGGGAGTCATAAACGCAGGCCATTCCAAAAATCGCGGGTGTCGTTGCGCTCATAGTACCCCAGTTATTTCGGCGCCACGTATAATTTGCTCTTTTCTCTATTGATGCTCCGACCGCAACTCAAAGAGTTCCAGGACCTCGCCCGGACAGCGACTCTCGTCCCTGTCGTCAAGACAGTAATGGCCGATCTGCTCACGCCGGTCTCTGCCTTTCTCGGCATTTCTGCCGGTGAGCAAGAGGCCTTTCTGCTGGAGTCGGTAGAAGGCGGTGAACGCATCGCACGCTACACATTTCTCGGTGTTCGTCCCTACATGGTTCTCGAAAGTCGCGGGGAGCAGGTCAGCATTCGGCGCGGGCGGAGTGTTGAGCGCAATAAAGGAAAACTATTCGACGTTCTATCCAAATTGCTCCGTGAACACCAGCCTGCTGCCTTGCCCGACTTACCGCCATTCAATTGCGGCGCTGTCGGCTTCATTGCCTATGATGCCGTGCGTCAGCTGGAGAAACTGCCGGAAGAGGCGCGAGACGATCTCCAGGCCCCCGACGCCTTTCTCATGTTCTTTGATCGCGTACTGGCGTTTGATCATCTGCGAAAGCAGATCCACATCATCGCAGTTGCTAACGTTCGGGATGAGCAGCCGAAGCAAGCATATGAACGTGCGGTAAAGGACATCGCCGGCCTGGAGCGGAAACTGGCGCGTGGAGTATCGCGGCCAAGAGCACGTCCGCGCAAAGAGAGCTATAAGCTTAAGGAAACCACAGGCCGCAGCACGTTCCTCAAGAGCATCCTGAAAGCCAAAGAGTATATTCGGGCCGGCGATGCCTTCCAGATCGTTCTTTCTCAACGCATGGAACTCGAGCCCGGCGTGCCAGCCTTCGAGATTTATCGCGCACTGCGGATGATTAATCCTTCCCCGTATCTGTATTTCCTGCAGGCGCGCAATTTCCAGGTACTCGGCTCCTCACCCGAGATGCTCGTTCGCGTAAGCGGCCACAAACTGGAATATCGTCCCATCGCGGGAACGCGGCCGCGCAGTCCTGATCTCGAGGAAGATCGTCGCTGGGAACAGGAGCTGCGCGAGGACGAGAAGGAACGTGCCGAGCACGTGATGCTTGTGGATCTTGGACGGAACGATCTTGGGCGGGTCAGCGAGTACGGCTCGGTCCAGGTAAAAGACTTCATGTTCGTCGAGCGCTATTCCCACGTCATGCATTTAGTCTCGGCGATTGAAAGCAAGCTCCGCCCGGAACTTCATGCCATCGACGCCTTCGCTGCTGCATTCCCAGCGGGCACACTCAGCGGCGCTCCCAAAGTGCGAGCAATGGAAATCATCGAAGAGCTCGAGCCCGTCCGGCGCGGCATTTACGGTGGAGCGATTCTCTATGCCGATTTCGCCGGCAATCTGGATTCATGCATTGCGATCCGCACGATGTTCATGCAGGGACGCCGCGCCTATGTGCAGGCTGGCGCCGGCATCGTAGCGGACTCCGTTCCCGAAACGGAATATCAGGAATGCTTGAACAAGGCTAAGGCCCTGCTGCGCGCGGTTGGGATGGCCAGGAATTACGAATGAACTTTCCAAGCTCCTAAGCTCCCGAGCTGCTAAGCTCTGAAAAAGCATGGGTGATAGCTGGGACCAACGGCTCAGAAGCCCAGGAGCTTAGAAGCTGGTCATGATCTTCGTTCTCGACAACTACGACTCGTTCACCTTCAATCTTGTTCAGTACATTGGCGAGACCGGAGAAGAGGTGCAGGTTCGGCGCAATGATCAAGTCACGGTGGAAGAGATCGAAGAGATGGCTCCGCGCAAAATCGTGTTGTCACCAGGGCCGTGCACTCCCAACGAAGCCGGTATCTCACTGGAACTGATTCGGCATTTCGCCGGCAAAATTCCGATCCTCGGTGTGTGCCTTGGACATCAGGCCATCGGCGCTGCATTTGGCGGAACTGTCATTCGTTCTGATCGCATCATGCATGGCAAGACCAGCATGGTGGAGCATGATGGCCGCACCATCTTCCGCGGCGTGAATTCACCCATGGTCGCAAATCGCTATCATTCACTGATAGTCGAAGAGAAGAGTTTGCCGAAAGAGCTCGAGATTTCTGCCCGCAGCGAAGAGAATGGTAAAACTGTGATCATGGGGCTTCGCCATCGCAGTCTTCCTGTGGAAGGGGTGCAGTTCCATCCTGAAAGCGTGCTCACGCCAGACGGCGCCAAACTGATTCAAAACTTCCTGCAGTAGTCCGACTTCAATGAACTTGCACCAACTGCCCGCAACTGAAATGGCAGAACAGGTCCGGCGCCGTCAAATTTCGCCTACAGAACTCGTGGAAGCGCATCTTGCAAGAATCGAGCGGCTCAATCCGAAGCTGAATGCGTTCATCGAATTGCGAATGGACGAGGCACTCGCCGAAGCTAAGGCAGCGGAGAAGATGGTAGAGAAAAGCGATCCGCTGGGTCCCCTTCATGGCGTTCCTATCAGCATCAAGAGTGCGATTGGAGTTGCTGGACTCAAATTCGAGTGTGGGAGTCCTACTCGCGCCGGACTCGTCGCGCAGCAAGACGCGGTTCTCGTTCAACGACTCAAGAAAGCCGGAGCTATTGTCCTCGGCAACACCAACGTTCCCGAGTTGCTTATGGCATATCACACTGACAATCCACTCTACGGACGCACCAATAGTCCCTGGGATCCTGAGCGCACGCCAGGCGGCTCCAGCGGTGGCGATGCGGCGGCCATCGCTGCGGGCTTGTGTGCGGCAGGAATCGGCAGCGATGGAGGCGGTTCGATCCGTGTACCTGCGCATTTCAGCGGCATCTGTGGGCTGAAACCTACCCCCGGACGCATTCCTATTACGGGACACTGGCCTGAGAGTGGCGGGCCGTTTGCTCTGCTTGGCGTCGTCGGCCCGATGGCTCGATCTGTGGAGGACCTCAGTCTTCTCTTTCGCGTGATTGCAGGATTCGATGCGGGTGATCCGATGGCAACGCCGATTCCGTTACGAGAAACATCTGATGAACAATTGCCGAAGCTCACAGTTGGATATCTCGAAGAGCATGCTACAGCTCCTGTGACTTCTGAGACGCGAGCAGCTGTCAAAGCCGCAGTAGCGGCATTGAGGGATGCCGGGCTGCGGGTGGAGCATTTCGAGCCCGACGTTCTCAACCAAGCTCGCGAGCACTGGTGGACACTCTTCGTGCGACTTGCTGCCGAGATGCTCGCACCCGAGTTCAAAGGCCGTCAGCACGAGACCAGCGCGATTCTCACCTACTCCGATCATCCGCCCACGAAAGAGGAGCTTCTGGCCGCCTGGTTCGGACGCGACCAGCTTCGCCTTCGGCTGATGCAACAGATGAATCGAGCACCAGTCCTGATCTGCCCGGTGTGCTCGATTCCGGCTTTTCGCCACGCAGAGCGCGAATGGATTATCTCCGGTAAACGCATCTCCTACATGGATGCGATGAGCTACACCCAATGGTTCAACCTACTTGGAAATCCAGCCGTGGTTCTGCCCGCAGGTTCGTCACCAGAAGGGTTGCCAATCGGAGTTCAAATTGTGGGGCAGCCGAATTCGGAGGAACTGATCCTGAAGGTCGCGGGGGTGGTAGAACAGGCGCTCGCGCCAGCAAAGCAGTCACCTATGATGACTGAAAGCAGTGTCTCTGCGGTCCAACCATAATCGTCCGCGCAACCGCCTACTCGCTCGCCAATTCTAATCAAGCTACCGCAAAATTTAAGGAGGGCTTATGCGAGCTGGAATTGGAAGCTGCGTCGGATCATTTGTTGGCGGAACCGCGCTCGGAGCTGGTTTGATGTACATCCTGGATCCCAATCGTGGCAATGCGCGTCGCGCTAAGCTGCGCGAGAAAGCAATTCGCGCAGTGCACATGACCCAGCGAGAGGCGAATAAGCAATTACGAAACGCGGGCAATCACCTCGTGGGAATAATGCGGGAAGTCAAGTCATCCATTCGTGACCGGTCTTCCGAAATCTCCGATGACATACTCCTTGACCGCGTTCGCGCTCAGCTCGGCCGAGACGTTCGCCACATGCGCATGCTCGACTTCACCGTGGAGGACGGATGCGTAATCGTCGCCGGCCAAGCACTTCGCGGCGAAGCGGACAAGATTCGCGGCAGACTGAGAAAGACCAGAGGCGTGCGCGATTGCGATGTGCGGGTGGCCGAGGTAAGCCAGAGTGAGATGGAGCGTCTGGCTGGCGGACGAGGCTTCAATCCTCAGCGTGCGGCGTTGTAAGCGATACACACGTCGATGGGAGTCCACAGTGTCCAGCGAACTGGAGATCGTAAGACTTAAAAACGAAAGTCCGGCCGCAGGCGGCCGGATCCACGTTTTTTAGCTTTGCGTATTCCCTATTGCCTATTGCTTATTGCCGCTTTTCTTTTCCCAGGGGCGGACAGGCCGAACCGACGTAGGATCGTCGCGGTCCTCCACGCGGTCGTACATGTAGCGGTCGCTGACGGTGCCGAGGCCTTCATTGTAGAGGCTGATGGAGCCGGTAGCCTCCTTCAGCTCCTCGGAAAAGTTGTGGATAGCCTTCAGGTGATCGGCTGTGGCGGGGATTTCCTTCTTTGTGGTCTTCAGGAACTTCTGGTAGCCTTTGTCCACCAGACGCGCGATCTCGCTGCCTATCAGGTATCCCGGTTTGGCAAAGAGGCGGACGCCGCCGTCTTCGTCGCGCTGGATCGCTGCAGAGACGTTGTATTTCTTCAGGAAGACACGATTTGAAACGCCGGGCGCCTCAAGAACATCGAATTGATGATCTCGTAACCAGCCGAGTGCCTGGTCGTATGTCACAGCTTCAACTTTGTTTGCCATCGATCTCGCTATGTCTTCCAGCCCCCGTTCGCCTCTGTCCTGCGAGCTACGGAAGCTCAGGTTTCCGGCTGTTGTGCTGTAGATAGCCAAGCCTGCCGGTTTGTTGCCCCGCCCCGTACGCCATCATTAGACTTTTAGGAACGGTAAGCGGCTACTTTCGCATACGACTGAGGGACTGAGCAAATTACGTGAGTGCGATTACGTCCCAATTAGCGCCGAAAGCGATACGCCAAGTGCTTGGAAAGACACAACTTGAGCGCGTTGGCAGTACGCCCTTGGTGCGCCTGACGAGGATCACCGGGAGCCTGCCCAGAGTCCAGATTCTGGGCAAGGGGGAATGGGCGAATCCCGGCGGCTCGGTAAAGGACCGTCCAGCCCTGAATATCGTTCGTGAAGCCGAGCGCAATGGACAGCTTGGCACTGGCCGTACCCTGCTCGATGCCACCAGCGGGAATACCGGCATCGCCTATGCCATGATCGGCGCGGCACGTGGATTCCCGGTCAAGCTTTGCATGCCGTCCAATGTGTCGCTCGAGCGCAAACGCATCCTGAAAGCGTATGGCGCGGAGATCGTCTGGACGGATCCCAATGACGGCTCCGACGGAGCGATTCGTCAAGCCCGCGAGCTGGCGGCCAGCGAGCCGGACAAGTACTTTTACGCCGACCAGTATTCGAACGATGCCAATTGGCGTGCCCACTATCACACGACAGCCAACGAAATCTGGAGCCAGACTGAAGGACGCGTCACGCACTTCGTGGCGACCATGGGAACCAGCGGCACGTTCGTCGGATGCACGCGACGCTTGCGTGAACTGAATCCGAAGATCAAGTGCATCTCGCTCCAGCCGGACTCGCCCTTCCACGGACTCGAAGGTTTGAAGCACATGGCGACGGCCATTGTGCCGAAGATCTACGATCCGTCGCTGGCGGATGAAGATCATGGCATTTCCACTGAAGCTTCATACGCGATGCTGAAGCGGCTTGCGCGAGAAGAGGGACTGCTGGTTGGGATTTCGTCGGGCACGGCAGTGGTCGGGGCTTTGGAGCTTGCCCAGCGGCTGGAAAATTCAGGATGGATTGCGGAGAACGGCGAGGCGGTGATTGTGACGATCCTGTGCGATTCGGCTGACAGATATGTGAGTGAGCGACTATGGGAGGAATGAAGGAACCAGGTGATGGCGTCATCGGGTGAAGTCGGCAATGCTTAGGATTTCCCAAATCGAATATAGCTCGATCCGCCGGCACGGCGAAGAAACGTACCCGCACGAATGCTGCGGGGTGCTGCTCGGGAGTTCAGATGGCGAGACACGCAGCGTAACCAAAACAGTGCGTTGTGGAAACACGCGTTCTGACTCGCCGCACAACCGCTATCACATCGCGCCGCAGGAGCTGGTACGCATTCAGCGTCAGGGACGCGAGGCAGGCTTCGAGATCGTGGGCTTTTACCACTCACATCCTGATCATCCCGCGCGCTGGTCCCAAACTGACTTGGCAGAAGCGCATTGGATCGGCTGCTCGTACGTGATTACCAGCGTCGAGCACGGTCAGGCGAAGATCACAAATTCGTTCGAGCTGGCGGGGGAGACGGAAGAAAACAAGCACTTCGCAGACGAAGCAGTAGGCGTAATGGCCGAAGTTGCTGCGATTGCAAATGAATCGACTGGATAGACCAAATCATCCATCTATTTCTCGGGATTTTTGTGAAGTCTCAAATTGAACAACATCGGCTGAAACCATGAAAATTTTCATCCCAACTCCATTACGGCAATACGCAGGCAAGCAGGACGCTGTGGAGGTTTACGCGTCCACGATAAACGATGCGCTGTTCAAGCTCACTAGCACGCATCCCGATTTGAAACGGCATCTCTACACCGAGGACGGCAAGCTGCGCGCCTTCGTGAACCTGTATCTGAACGATGAAGATGTCCGTTATTTATCAGAGAAAGAAAATACTCGAGTGAAGGAAGGAGACCACCTCTCAATCATCCCCTCGATTGCAGGGGGCGTGGAACAGGACTTACTTCACCCGATCACCCGATGGCCCGATCACCCGATTCGCCAGGCTGCTCGGGACTCCAGAAACTAGGACCCAATGGCCACCTCCACTCTCGTATCCAACGCACTCAGTAAAGACGAAATCCTCCGCTACTCGCGGCACTTGATCATGCCCGAGGTCGGCATGGAAGGTCAGCAGAAGCTGAAGGCAGCCAGTGTGCTCTGCATAGGCACCGGAGGGCTCGGCTCGCCGCTCGCGTTGTATCTCGCCGCCGCGGGCGTGGGCACGCTCGGTCTTGTCGACTTCGATGTGGTGGACTTCACGAATCTGCAGCGGCAGATCATTCACTCCACCGCAGATGTAGGACGCTCGAAGCTTGACTCCGCCACCGACAAAATCGAAGCGATGAACCCATTCGTCGAGGTTCGCCGATTTGATACTCGCCTCAGCAGCGACAACGCCATGCGAATCTTCCGCGACTTCGACATCATCGTCGATGGGACGGACAACTTCCCCACGCGGTATCTCGTGAACGATGCTTGCGTGCTCAGCGGCAAGTTGAATGTCTATGGATCAATCTTCCGCTTTGAAGGCCAGGCCAGCGTCTTCGGCGCCAAAGATGGCCCGTGCTACCGCTGCTTATATCCCGAGCCACCACCGCCGGGATTGGTGCCCTCGTGCGCGGAAGGCGGAGTTCTCGGCATTCTCCCCGGCCTTGTAGGCCTGATCCAGGCGACAGAGACGATCAAGCTGATCCTCGGCGCTGGTGACCCGCTCATTGGACGTCTGCTGCTCGTTGATGCGCTGGGCATGAAATTCCGCGAACTCAAGCTGCGCAAAAATCCTGACTGCCCAGTCTGTGGCCCCAACCGTACCATTACGGAACTGATCGATTACCAGGAGTTCTGCGGCATTCGCGGCGAAGAAGCTCCAGTAAGCACGACGGCCCCCGAGATTCAGCCGGAAGAACTCAAGCGACGCCTCGATGCCGGTGAGGACATCTACATCCTCGATGTCCGCGAGCCACACGAGTATCAGATTTGCAATCTCAACGGGCACCTGATTCCACTCGGCGATCTGCCGAAGCGCATGAACGAACTCGATTCCAGCCGCGAGATCGTCGCCCACTGCCGCTCAGGAGTGCGCAGCGGCAAAGCCGTTGACTTCCTGCGCCAGGCGGGGTTCCGCAAGGTGAAGAACCTGGCAGGCGGAATCCTGGCGTGGGCAGATAAGGTGGATACGAGAATGCCAAAGTATTGAGAGCGCCTATCGTTGAGACGTCTACGCAGGGCTCCCGCCGCTGGGCTGCGAGAATTCCGCGCTGCGCGCTCTTGTCGTCCCAGGAAGTTATGTCTGGTTGCGTAGGCCGATCTTGCAACCCTTGGACTGGCGAATCCAACTTCTCCAACGGTGAGAACGAATTCCACATCTTGATGAACTAGAATTTCCATTCACATGTCCAGCCGAGCAACTTCCCTCGCCGTACGCCGGCAGCCGATCGCCGAAACCCGCTTTCCCGGTTTTCCCGCCGAAGCAATCACGTTCCTTCGAGGACTTGAGCGCAACAACAAACGCGAATGGTTCCAACCACGCAAGCACATTTATGAGGAACAAGTTCGCAGTCCACTTGAATCGTTAGTCAACGCGATTAATGGCGAGCTTGCGGAGTTTGCTCCGCGATACGTGACACCGGTGAAGAAGGCTGTCTTTCGCATATATCGCGATACTCGCTTCTCCAAGGACAAACGGCCTTATAAGACTCACGTCGCGGCCACCTTCTATCTTCAGAACCTTTGCAAGGCTGCCGGCCCGTGCTTCTACTTTCATTTCACCGCAAAAGAGCTGCTGGTCTTCGCGGGGGTCTGGATGCCGGAGCGCGACGAACTCCTTGCCATCCGAAGTCTTCTGGCCGAACGTCATGGGGAGTTTCGCGAGATCCTGCGCGGCAAGCCGCTGCGAAATGCGATGGGAGAACTTCAAGGCGAACAACTCTCGCGTGTGCCCAAGGGATTCGCGAAAGATCATCCTGCAGAAGATCTGATTCGCAGGAAGCAGTGGTTCCTGGAGCACACTCTCGATGGCGAAGTGATTACTTCAGGAAGAATGCTGCCCGAGATCATGAAGCGCTTTCTCGCGGCGGCGCCGATGCTCGAATTCCTCAATCAGCCTTTTGTGCAGGAACGCCGGCCAAAGAAACTGCCGTTCATGGCCTTCTGAGCCGCAGCTGTTGCCTTAGCCCGCGTGGTACCCGGCCGATCTCGGCCGGTACGTGGCTGGCGAGCCGAGAAGGGCCTGAATAAGCAACGCATGCCGTCTTTGAATTGATTTTGTGACTCAGCCACTTCCTGTGCTGTGCAAACGGGATGCATATCTCAACCTTGTACCGGCCGGGGGCGGCCGGAACCACGCAGGCAAGGCGCTATGCGCCTGCTGTCGCAGTCGCCGCATTGCCCCTTACCGTTCTCTGGAACCGATCTCGCGGCAGAGCTGCGAATGAGGATCGCGGGGTGAAGGGTGCTGGCAGCCGGCTGTTAGCCTTGACAGTTCAACAGCTTCCACAGGATGCAATATATTTTTTGCAGGCCAGCCTTTTTGGGGGGCTCCGCTTCTAACACAGACAAGTACCCGTTATGCTTTCCTCGCTTCCATCAGCTGAGACCTGGATCAGCAGTCTGCTCGCAGGCATCTCGCAAGCCGGCACGGTGGTGACTGTTAGTGTCTTCCTCGCCTGCGCGTTTCTCGCTACGCGCTGTAAAGGGCGTTGTTGCGAAGATGAAATCTTCCGTCCGCATGTGATCTAGCAGCTTCGCCGTTTCCGCACATTGCAGGCCAGAACTCCTCTTGTCACTTTGCCATCTGCCCGCGTCGCTGTAGTTTCTGATTCTTATGAGCGACGCAAATGCCCGCCGCGTGCTTGCCCTGGTGCGCGTTGCCGTGGGCGTCATGTTTCTCTTCTTCGCCGAATACAAAATCGTGGGCTCGGAGTTCGTCCACGGAGGTTTTCAGAAGTACATCGGCACGTATGTCGACCAACACCAGGCAGTCAGCTGGATACGACCGATGCTGACTGCCTGGGTTCTCCCTCATCCATTCCTGTGGGCTCGGATCGTGGCCTGGAGCGAACTGCTTATCGGCATCTCACTGGTGCTCGGATGGCTTGTGCGTTTGAGTTCATTAGGAGGCATAGTGTTCATGCTGGCAATGACCTTCTCGAGCTGGTATGAGCCCGGTCATGGCGCGCCAGCTTGGAGGTATTTAGGCGCCCATCTCGATAACATTCCCTTAGCAATGCTTTTCCTGATCTTCCTTGTGTTCAACGCGGGAAAAACTTGGGGAGTGGATGGTGGGGTTAAATTGCCGGGCAAGTGAAGGCAATACTGGCGGCGATAGCTACCGGGTAGTGGACACAAGGAGAGAATCGCCTGATTGAGGACACTCACTCAGCGCCTGCCGCCGCCGGTGCTACTCTTCACGCACTCTCAATGACCGCCGAGATTTCTTCCCACTCCTTCATCAGAGACTCCAGATCGGATCGCCGGGTCTCCAATAAGCTCGTCACTCTCGCCGTCTCCTGTGCGGTCACAAAGTTCTGAAGCGCCTGCTCGCATTCTGCGATGCCGGCCTCGACTTTGGTGATTTCTTCCTCGATCTCATGCACCCTTTCTTTCATTTGCCGAAGTTTGATGGGATTCACTCGCCTCTGCTTCGGCTCGGCAGAGTCTTTTGCCGCGGGAATACCGTTCTTCGCTGCGCGTAAGTCGGAGTGGGCTTCTGCAGTCTCAGCCATTGAACGCATGGCAGATTGACTCTGAGGCGCGCTGCTGCTCAGCTGAGTCGCGCCACCTTGCTTGCGCCAGAGATAATCTTCGTAGTTACCCGGAAATACCTCGACGTTGCCGCCGCCTACTTCGAAGACTCGCGTGGCCAGCTTGTCGATGAAATAACGATCATGCGAAACGAAGACGACGGTTCCGCTGAACTCCTGCAGTGCGTTCAGCAGCACGTCCTTGGCCCTCAGATCCAGGTGATTCGTAGGCTCATCCAGCAACAGAAAATTTGAGGGATGCAGCAGCATGCGCGCTAATGCATAACGATTGCGTTCGCCTCCCGAGAGCACGCCCAGCGTTTTGAATACGTCATCGTCCGAAAACAAAAAGCAGCCGAGCAAGTTGCGGAGTTCGGTCATCGTGGAACGTGGAGCGACCTCTTCCAGATCATCCAGCATGCGGCGTTCAGGACTGAGCACTTTGTACTGGTCTTGCGCGAAGTAGTCTGGCTCCGCGTGGTGTCCAAGAACGTACTCACCGGCCGTAAGCGGTTCACTGCCGCTCAACATGCGGATCAGCGTCGACTTGCCCGCGCCATTTGCGCCTACAAGAGCAATGCGATCACCGCGCTCGATCACGAAGTTCACATTACGAAAGACTTCCTTGGTGTCGTAATTCTTGGCCACTCCCTTGAAGTCCGCGACCATTCGTCCGCTTGGTTTGGGTTTCGGAAAATGAAAATGGATGGTTTTCTCTTCCGGCGGAATCTTGATGCGCTCCATGCGTTCAAGTTCCTTGATGCGGCTCTGGACCTGTTTTGCCTTGGTCGCCTGATAGCGAAAGCGATTAATGAAGGCTTCGAGCTGCTCGATCTTCTCGCGCTGATTTCGATACGCGGACTCAAGTTGCGTCTTACGCTCTTCCCGTTGCGCCAGGTACTTCTCGTAATTCCCGCTATAGAACTGCACACGCTTGTTCCAGATCTCGACCGTTTTCTTTACCGTGACGTCGAGGAAATAGCGGTCATGGGAGATGAGCACAAAGGCATATGGGTAGTTGCTGAGATAGTCTTCAAGCCAGTTGCGTGTCTCGAGATCCAAATGGTTCGTGGGTTCATCGAGAAGCAACAAATTCGGTTTCTGCAGCAGGAGCTTGGCGAGCGCAATTCGCATCTGCCATCCGCCCGAGAACTCCTCGGTCGCCCGCTGCCAATCTTCTTTGCGGAAGCCCAGGCCGGTTAATACCGCGCCGACCTGAGCTTCCAGCGCGTAGCCATCGTGTGCATGGAACTGCGTCTCCAGGATGTGGAATCGATCGGCAACCTGCGCGTATTCAGCACTAACGTGATCCAGCTCGGACATGCGGACAGTGAGTTGTTCGAGTTCCTGCTCCATCGCGCGAATCTCGTCGAAGACAGAGATGCATTCGACGAAGACCGTCCGTCCGCTAAGCGAGAGACCATCCTGCGGAAGATAACCCGCGGTAATTCCCTTCGTGCGCACGATGCTGCCGTAATCGAGCGATTCGATTCCGGCAAGCACTTTCAGCAGCGTGGATTTTCCCGTCCCATTAGCACCGACCACGCCAACGCGGTCGTTGGGTGTGATCAGCCAATCAAGATCTTCGAACAGCAGTTTGTGGCCGAAGCGCTTTCCAGCGCCCGAGAGCTGAATCATAAAAGGCAACAAGCGATAGGGCAATAAGCAGAAGCCAAATCGCACATCGTCTTAGCTTATCGCTAATTGCTTATTGCTTATCGCTGGGTTTGCCCCTCAGCCCAGCTGGATTCTCGTGGGTCCTTTCGCGAATATTGGCCTTTAACGCGGTGCCAATATGCACCGCCGACTCTCCGTACTTGTCGCGCAGGCGATCGGCTGCAGAGAGCGCCTGTCGCCAGCGCTCGTCGCCGTCGAAGTCGAATGAGGCGGTTGAGCCGGGGGAGTCGAATCCGGATACATGCACTCCAAGCAAGCGCACGCGAGCGCCCTTTCTCCAATTGTTGTGAAAGAGGACACGGATATTCGAGAGGATCGCGTGATCGCTGCTGGTTGGCTCCGGCAGGGAATGCGCTCGCGTGATGGTGTGGAAGTCCGAATAGCGCAGTTTCAGCTGAATGGTTCTCGCTTCAAATTTCTGCTCGCGCAGACGTCGTGCAACCATCTCCGTTAATCGTGCTAGCGTGGTCTCCAGCACCTGGACGTCCGAGGTATCGTCGCCGAAGGTATGCTCATGGCTAATGGATTTCGGCGCGTTTTCGCCGATCTCCTCGTCGAACCAGCCGCCGGCGTCTTCGCCTCGAGCTTTGCCGGCCATCGCTGATCCGACAACCCCGAACTCATGCTCGAGATCTTGACGCGCGTTGAGCTCCGCAAAAGTGCGAATGCCCATCTCATGCAGGCGCGCTTCGGTGACTTTGCCGATGCCGGGCATCTTCCGCACTGGAAGCCCGGCAAACATCCGGATTTCGTGACCTGGATGAACGAAGAGAACGCCGTTGGGCTTTGCCAGATCCGAGGCGATCTTGGCCACAACCCGAGCACTGCCGATTCCGATGGAGCAATTCAGATTCAGCTCAGTGCCAATCGCGTTGTGCAAGCCGTGAGCTGCCTTAAGCGGCGGACCGAGCAAACGCGCAGTGCCGGTCATGTCGAGATAGGCCTCATCGACCGACGCCATCTCTATTTTCGGTGAAAAGCGGCAGAGGATTTTGCGAACCTTGTCTGAGTACTCGCGATAGAGCTCCATGTGCCCATCGAGGTAAATGCCATCAGGACACAGTTTGGCCGCGGTGCGCAATGGCATTGCAGAGTGCACGCCGAATTTCCGCGCAGCATAGGACGCAGCAGCGACTACTCCGCGCTGATCCTTGGCACCACCCACGATGACGGGCTTGCCCTTGAGCGACGGATCGAGCAGCTCCTCCACGGAGACAAAGAAGGCGTCCATGTCGACGTGGAAGATAATGCGGGAGGAATCCACGCAGCTATTTCATCACAGGAAGGGAGAGAAAGCTGTTTCAACTTTTATGATAGTGGTAATAGCCAATTCCCACGCGCATATGCCGCTGAATGTCGTCCGGCACTGTGATGGCAATGGTGAGTCCCAGGATCGCGTGGGCTACGCCGAGTGCGTAGATGTTGCGATTGCGACGAAATATCTCGCAGGCGATGCAGCCGGCGATCAGGCAGGTCACGAGCAGTACCGGATTGGGAATGTGCGCGAGGCAGAAAAGTCCCGCACTCAGCAGAATCGCGCTGCGCGGAGAGACCAGCTTCTCGAAACGCAGGTAGAAATACGATTGCAGAATGAATTGTTGCAGCACAGCCCAGATCGCGTACCCGCTCGAGTGCTTCGCCTGGGCTACCGCTCCAAACAAGGGATGCAGAGTTCCTGCCGCCCACGCCAGCAGCATTGCCGCGCTCGATACTGCGATTGCAGAGGGAATCACCCACAGTGAGGTACGCAATCCGCGCACACTCAGGCCGATCTCGCTGAGTTTGGGGCGATGTGCGATCGTGCTCGCAACGATGAACGCAAATGAAATCCAGAAGAGCCGGAACTGAGTCTTTCCGTAATGCCAGATCGTCGCTTCTATAAGCGCCCAGGCGGTGAATATCTCAAGCAGGTAAATGAATCTTAAGGAAGGGCTTGCTTCTTCCACCCTGGAGGCACTGATACCAGATAAGCCGAACATTGCAATCCCGTTACTTCAGATGTTGTGAGTAGCCGAAAGGGAGGATGCGTTGAATAATAATTGTGGAAATCATGTTTGTAACTAAGAAAATTAAGGTCTTTTGCGGATTGCTGGTACTGACTGTTTTGCCAGCTCATGCCGCCACGCTCTTCAAGGACCCCCAGTTCAAGGTGAAAGTTGTGCGGAACGTCCAGTTCGGGGCGGGAGACGTTCGCGAGCCGGGTCCGGCCAAGAAACCCCTGCTCTTGGATGTTTACCTGCCGGAGACCGCCGAAGCCGCTTGGAGGCGTCCGGCGATGATTGCCATTCACGGTGGTGGGTTCCTGTTTGGGGATAAGGCCGAGATGACTAACCTGTGCCGTGAGTTCGCGGCACGCGGATATGCTTGCTTTTCAATCAATTACCGGCTAGTACCGGACGATCCACCGGGTTCGGCGCAAGACCAGTATGCCCGCACCGTCTTTGCCGCCGTCGAAGACGCCCATCGTGCAACGCAGTGGATCCTCGCGAACGCCGGCAGATACGACATCGATCCCTCAAGGCTCTTCATCGGGGGCTCCTCCGCGGGAGCTGTGACCTCGATGCTCCTTGCCTACAATCCCGAGATAAAGAGCCCGCGCTTCCGGGCGGTAGCCGATATGTGGGGGACGATGGGGGGCAGGGTAGGCTGGATCAAGAAGGGCGGGCCAGCGCTGGTGATCATGCATGGCAAGGAGGACGAAACCATCACCGTAAGCGCCGCCGAGCAAATCGATGCAAGGGCACGCCAGATCGGCCTGCCTCACGAAACCTTCCTCATTGACGGCATGGGACACGGCCTGCCTTTGAACCTGCAGGTCAATGGTCAAACCCTGCTCCAGCATCTGGTGGACTTCTTCTATCGCCAAATGCCTGCCCACGGTACTCGAACGTAATGCTTTAGTTGCGAAAGCCCGGGAGCTTCGGGCTAGAATGCCGGGTCGGAATGGCATTTGAACCCAAACCTACACGGCGAACACAGCTCTATCGCGATCCCCGCGGGCTATTCGTTCACGACCTCATCCTGGAGGCCTGCCACAGGTTCGGGGAGAAGACTGCGATCATAGACCACTCGACCACTCCGCAGCGGTCGCTTAGCTATGCGGAGTACGGAAGCTTGGTGGAACGGCTGGCCGCCCAGCTAAGTGCCCGATTCAAGCCGGGAGAAGTGATTGCCATCTTCCTCTTCAACTCCTGGGAGTTTTGCGTCTCCTACCACGCTGCCACGATGGCGGGCTGTATCCCAACACTCCTAAATCCGAGCTTTCGCGAACGTGAGGTGGCTTATCAACTCGAAACCTCCGGAGCCGTTGCGCTGATTACGGACGCAGCTCACGTGAAAGAGCTCAGTCTCCGCCACATTGGAAGCGTGAGGCAGATTTATACCGTCCGCGGGGAGGCGGCTGGAGCTGAGGATTTCGGAACGCTCTTACAGCCCACGACAGTCAGGCCGGCAAGGCCCGCTAGCGATGCCAGCACGACGATCGCCGGCCTCCCATTTTCAAGCGGCACCACCGGTTTCCCTAAGGGTGTAATGCTCTCGCACTCGAATCTGGTGACAAATGTTTTTCAGTTGCTTGCGCCCGGAGAGGAAGCTACCTACAGCAAAGACGACATCGCGCTGAACTGCCTGCCGCTGTATCACATCTACGGATTAAACGTGGTCCTGAACCCTTTGCTCGTAGTAGGCGGCACCCTGGTGCTGATACCTCGCTTTGAGGAGGCGAAGTTCCTGCAGCTGCTACGCGAGGAGCGCGCAACGTTTTTGCCTCTAGTTCCGCCGATTATCAATACGCTTTGCCACGCGGCCGACCGAGGAACATTTCCGCACGACCATCGTGTGCGCTACGCGAAGTCAGGGGCCGCGCCGCTGGCGGCCGATCTCTCATGGAAGTTCACGCGACAGACGGGCATACGTCTACGGCAGGGATACGGGATGACCGAAGCTTCGCCGGTTACGCACCTCGGCTACATCGAGCAGGATCTTTATCGTCCCGACTCAATCGGAGACGCCGTTGCGCAAACCGAATGCCGGCTGCACATGAGTCACGAGTCGTTTCATGGCGAACTCGTAATGCGCGGTCCGCAGTTCATGATGGGTTACTGGAACGCTCCTGAAGCGACCAGTGTGGTGCTTCGTGATGGCTGGTACTGGTCCGGTGACATGGCCACCGTCGATACCGACGGCTTCTACCGCATCGTCGATCGCGTGAAGGAGATGATCAAGTACAAGGGCTTCGCTATCGCTCCGGCGGAAGTGGAGTCCGTGCTGCTGGAGCATCCCATGGTGCGCGATTGCGGCATCGTTGGCCGCCAGGATCTTGTCGCCGGCGAAGTGCCATGCGCGTTTGTCGTTCTTCGTGACGGCAATTCCGGAAGCAACAAGATCGCAGACGAACTCTGCGGCTTCGTCGGCGAACGCCTCACGCGCTATAAGCAGCCCCGCGAAGTGCGTTTTGTGCCGTTGATTCCCAGAAATCCTTCAGGAAAGATTCTGCGGCAGAAGTTGAGGGACGCGCTGAGAGAGATGTGAAAAATCGGATAATCGGGTGATCCGGTGACTCAGGTGCACAGCAACGCCGCTGTTGCGCTTGCTGTCGTGGAGGTCACTCGATTCCCACCTCTTCTATACTTCCCTTGCATTATTAACTCCACTTCGGGGACATCCTCTTGCGCGGTTTTCTTCCTGCCCTTGCCCTGTGCGCCGTCGCTTCGAGCGGATGGTTTGCGGAAGTACCGCAGAAGCCCTCAGCCAGGCAGCAGCTCATGCGCGCCAACAACCTTGGCGTCGCTTATCTGAATCAGCAGAAGCTTGATCAGGCGCTAAAGGAATTCCAGGAGGTCGTCGCAGCCGACAAGGACAACACCAGCGGGCAGCTCAACCTCGGCATCGCTTTGCTCAATCTGGGCCGAGTTCCACAGGCAGAAGCGGCGCTACAGCGCGCAGCCCAGCTCGATGCGAAGAATCCCGCGGTTCCATACAATCTTGGCCTGCTGCATCGCAATAATGGCCAGGCCGAGCAGGCGATCGCAGACTTCACTAGGGCTGCGCAACTCGCTCCGGACGACACCTACGCTCACTACTTCCTGGGCGACGTTTACTCGCAGCAGCAGAAATACCCGGAAGCAGAGAAGGAATTTCGCCGCGCGGTGGAACTCAATCCAGTGAACGTCTCGGCCGAGTTTGGACTGGCAGGTTCGTTGCGCAGACAAGGCAAAGCAGATGAAGCCAAGCCGCACTTCGAGCGCTTCCAGAAGCTCACACGCGAGAAGCTCGGTTCGCCAATCAGCCAGATTTATGGAGAGCAAGGGCCTCTCTCCCTGGCGCGCATAATTCCCGGCGAGCCTCCGGTGCCAGCGGCAATTCCCGTTAAGTTTGCAGTTCTTGGTCCTGAATCGGGACTGCCGACCGCCTCTGCTGAAGGAAAACCAACAAATGTGGAATCGCCCGGCCCGGGAATTTGTGTCTTCGATCTCGATGGCGATGGGCTGCTTGACGTGCTGCTTCCCAATAGTGCAGGGCAACTTGCCCTATATCTGAATCGTCGAAAGAAAGGCTTTGAGAACGCCACGAAAGGGTCTGGACTGCAAGACGTGAGGAATGCAATCGGCTGTGCTGTCGGCGACTATGACAATGACACTAAAGCCGATGTTGCGATCACCACCGGCGATCGTGTCTTGCTCTTTCATAATGAGGGCGGAGCAAAGTTCAGCGATCATACAAACGCGACTCATGTTGAGGTGAGCGGGCATCCCCTGAGCGCTACGTTTGTGGACTACGACCACGACGGCGATCTCGACCTATACGTAACTCGCTCCGACGGCGGAAACCTCCTGCTGCGCAACAATGGGGACAACACCTTCACAGACGTGACCACCCAGACGCAACTTCAAGGAGATGGTGCGGGAGTAATGCTGGCGAGCGACGTCAACAGCGATCGTGCGATTGATCTCGTGCTGACCTCGACAAGAGCCTCGCCGAGTGTTTACTTGAACCCGCGAGAAGGAGCTTTCAAGGCAGAGCGGCCATGGACTCAGCCTATGCCCTCATCGAGCCTCGGGGTTGTAGCGCTCGATTTCAATAAAGATGGCTGGACGGACTTCGCCTTCACACATCCCACAGCCCCCGGGTTAACGCTGTGGCGCAGCGTGAATGGGAAGTCGTTCGAAGCTGCGCAGCTTCCCAATTTGAACCTCCAGCGCGCCTGGGGAGTCGCCGCCGTCGATTACGACAATGATGGATGGATCGATCTGGCAGTTGTCGGCGAGAGCGATCGCGGATTCGAGATTCGGCTGTTGCGTAACTTAGGACCAAAGGGTTTTGAGGATGTTACCGCCGCA
The DNA here is from genome assembly GCA_003225175.1 of Acidobacteriota bacterium. NCBI lineage: Bacteria > Pseudomonadati > Acidobacteriota > Acidobacteriota bacterium. Next base: position 117,271 of record QIBA01000028.1, on the reverse strand, counting down.
GTGGGACTCGATAAACTCAAGCTGCAGTCACCGCGCGCGCTGGTTGCCCCTGATATCGATGGCGACGGCGATTCTGACCTGCTTATCACGCAGGCGGATGGGTCGCTCGTAGCTCTGCGCAATGACGGCGGCAATAAGAATCATTCGCTGAGACTTGCACTCAAAGGGCTCAACGACAACCGAAGCGCCTTCGGGACCAAAGTGCAGGTCTTCGCCGGCGAGTCGCAACAGAAGTGGGAGCTCGCGGGTAGCAGTGGATACCTGGCGCAAGGTCCCGCAGAAATCATTGCCGGGCTCGGCCAGGAGACGCATGCCGATGTAGTTCGTATGCTCTGGCCTACCGGCGTGTACCAGGACGAGATCGAGCTTGCCGCAAACGAGCGGCACGAGATCCTCGAGATCGATCGTCGCGGAAGTTCCTGTCCAGTGCTCTTTGCCTGGAATGGCAGCCGCTACGAATTCATCACCGATGTGATAGGCGCGGCTGTGATCGGCCACTGGGTGGGTCCAAACCAACGCGATCTTCCCGATCCGGACGAGTACATCAAGATCGATGGCTCGCGCGTGCAAACGCACAATGGCCGCTTGAGATTTACGTTCGCCGAGCCCATGGAAGAAGTAAACTATCTCGATCAAGCGCGGCTCGTGGCCGTCGATCATCCGGCGAGTGCCGATATCTATCCCAACGAACGCTTCGTTGCCAATCCGCCATTTCCCGAGTTCAAGATCATCACTGCGCAGCATCCCCATGCGCCGGCTGGCGCGTGGGATGATGCAGGCCATGACGTGCTCCCAGCCTTGCTCACGCACGATCATCGTTACGTGACCGGATTCAAGCTGCTGCACTTCGCGGGTTTCGCCGAGCCGCATTCCCTTGTGCTCGATCTTGGCAAGTGGGACGCGTCGCGGCCCCTTCACCTGCTGCTCGATGGCTTTACCGAGTACTTCACTGCCAACTCGATGTACGCCGCCTATCAGGCGAACATCGCTGTCACCGCTCCATATGTCGAAGCTCAAGAGGCGGATGGAAGCTGGAAGCGGGTGATCGAGGACATGGGCTTCCCCGCAGGACTGCCGCGAACGATCACAGTCGATCTCACCGGCAAGGTCAAGCCTGGCACGCGAAAGCTTCGCATCGTGACGAACCTTCAGATCTACTGGGACCAGGCCCTCGTCGAAAACAGCGCTCCGCAACAGCGCGTACGAACCATCGAGGTTCCGCTCGCAGCAGCGCGATTGCACTTTCATGGCTATCCGAGAGCCGACGAGAGCCGCTTTCCCGGCGACCTGAATTACACATACGAGAACGTGAGTCTAACTGGTCCGTATGCGCGTCATATCGGCTCCTACACCCGCTACGGCGAGGTGCTGCCTCTGCTCAAAGCCGCGGATGACAAGTTCGTCGTCTTCGGTTCAGGCGAGGAGGTCATGCTCGATTTCGATCCGTCGAAGCTGCCGAAGGTGCCGGAAGGATGGAAGCGCGATTACCTGTTTTACGCGAATGGCTTCGTGAAGGACATGGATTTCTACGCAGCAGACGCCTTCACAGTCGATCCATTGCCGTTTCACAAAATGGGAATTTACCCGAATCCCCCGAGCTCGAAGTATCCGGTGGACGCACGCTCACTCGAATATCTGCTCGAATACAACACTCGATACCAATCTGGGAATGGAGTAAGCGAGTATAGGTACGTCTATCCGGGAAGATAGGAGGGCGCTCGCGACGGAGCCCCGGTTGCACGTATCATCAATCCGAAGTGTAATCGTTGCCCAAGCTGCTGATAACTAGCTCGTGCCGCGAAACGCGGCACGAAATCGATACGCGCCATCGCTGTAACTCTCATTCATTGATGGCGTCGTCTTGTGGTTTTGCTAATCGCTAATTGCTGACATTAATTCACCCAATCGCCCCGCTCATCGTCCCGCTTATCATCTGGCGGCTTGTAGTTGCCGTACTCGTCGAAATAGACGTTGCGGTCGTGCTTGCGCATGTACACCTGAAACTTCTTGGCCGCACGACGACGCTTCCAACGGTAATAGGAATTGCGGAGTCCGTAGAGTCGCTCTGAAAGGTTGATCGAAACGCCGCGACGCAAAAACAGCGTGTACCACAAATATCCCGCGCCGAGTCCCAGCAGAACCACGCAGAATTGCAGCGCGAAGTGGAAGAGCAGCAAGTAAGCCGTTTCGATCGCCGCGATGCCGACCACTACCCACTTGATCGGGACCTGAATCGGAATCGGGAACAGCATGATCATGGCTCCCCGATTCAGTAAATAAAAGACCATCAGGATGGCGTCCGCCGCGGCGCCGGAGCCCACAGCTGTTCCCTGCGCAATCACTCCGGTTCGCGATAAAGCAACGCCGACAGCACCCGCTACGATGAGGCTGCCGAAGAAGAGTCCATAAAACCGCTGCGAGCCAATCTGGCTCTCGACTGGGCTGCCGATGAAATAAATGCCAACGAGAGATAAGAGGAAGGCAATGGGATCGGCATACATGAATGGGTATGTGACCAGTTGCCACAACGATCCATGCAGGACCTTCTCGGGTTGAAGTATGCCCACCGCGAACGCTGCCTGACCGAGCCCAGGCGCAAAGGCGAGCATCAGCAACAAAGCGATATACACCGCGGTGCTGAAGAGAATGATCTGTCGAACTGCGCCGCGAAAAGGCGGCAATCCCATTTCAAACGATTGATGACGAGGAGACATACGTTCACATCCCGGACGAAGCGGCTGCGGCTCTGCCGGGTACGTCGATTCTACCGCTCGGACGCGGTACGACGAGCAAGCTGGCGTGTCCTTTCGCATCGACTGCGCGCAGGGCGAAGATCACGTTGTCTTTCGAAATCGGCAGCGTAACTGCAGTGCTGCCGGCGGGAGCGTTCATCGCGTGCTGCCAATATGGCTGATCCGCATCGCGCCAGAGAATTTGATATTGCCTCGCTCCTCCGCCCGGAGACGCCTCCCAGGTGAGGGTGGTATCGTTCGTGAGCCCGCGAGTATCAATGCGGACATTGGCAGGCGGAGCAGGCGCCAATGCCAGCGATGCCAGAGTCGCGGCATTCACGCGCGCCACGTTGGCGACATATCCAAAGTCGACGAATTTCAACAGATCGCCATACTCAATGCCATTCTCGATGCGCACGTTCTGATGCTGATGATGAAAGTCTTCACGGTATTCGGTAAAGCGAACGCCGGCAAATCCCTCTTCATTGAACGCGGTGTGATCGCCTCCACGCAGGAAGCGGTCGCGCCGGAAGATCAGCGTGGGCTGAAATTGCGGAAGATATTGCTTTGCCGTCTTGCGAATGTAGCGAGCGAGTTCTCGTGATCGCGAGTCGTTCTCGCCCCCGAGATTGCGAATACGCGTAATGTCTTCCGGCTTTGCCGACGCCGGTATCCCCTCCGAGAAGACGCGCACTGTGTCCTTGCGCTGCCCGGAATCTCCCGGGGTGGTGTTGCCGCCGACGATATCGTTATTCAGCACTCCCTGAATCTCCCAACCCTGCTGACGTGCCATCTCCGCGAAGTGCTTGGCGCCGTCGAGCCCTTGTTCCTCGCCGGCAACACTCAGAAAAATCAGGGTCGCAGGAAATTTGTATTTGCTGAGCACGCGCGCGCATTCGAGGCTTACCGCCGTGCCGCTGGCGTCGTCATTTGCTCCCGGCGCAGCATCTTTCGTGTTCAACGTGTCGGAATTGCGCGAATCGTAGTGACCGGTGACGAGGTAAATCCGTTTCGCGTTGTCGGGATCGGAGCCTTGCAGTACAGCGTAGACATTGGTCAGAGGCGTCGGAGTCGGTACCCGCGCCGCGACCGGTTGCGTAAATGAATCGGTCTTTACCTGCAGACATCCGCCACACGCGTGCGAGTAGCGCTCGAACTCCTCCTGAATCCATTTGGCGGCGGCGGTCACTCCCAGACCTTGCGAGATCATCTCCTGATCGTTCGAGGAGAGCGTATTGCGATTCTTGAAGGTAACCAGCCTCTCGATCGCGGCCCGAATGTGATCGCCGGAAATCTCCTTTAGAGCCTCGACGATCTGTGGATCAGGCGTAGCCGTATCCAGATCAACTTGTTTCACCGGAATCGGAGCTGGTGCGGGCGCCTGAGGAGTTTGGAGTTGAGGGTTCCGCTGCGTGACACCTGGGATTGAGAGCAACACTAGAAGAGATGCGAACCCGACGGTTGGCAGTATGGAGTTGTGCAAGGTCAGAGTTCCCTTTCGTATGTTGGCGCAGACTTGACGGCGAAAACTGTTAGATTCTAAAACTACGGAAGTGGCAATCACCACCCCGGCACTCATTAATTCTTGTAATGTAGAGGCCCGCGAACGGAGGCAATACAAAATGGTTTTGTGTCCCGAGTGTGACACCGATCTGGACATTGAAGAAGATGACATCGAGGAGGGCGACGTAGTCTCCTGCGCCGAGTGCGGGAGCGACTTCGAAGTCATCACTGCAAATCCGCTCGAACTCAAGAAGGTTAACGAGGACGAGGAAGACGAAGAAGAAGGGGACGAAGAGGAGGAAGAAGAGGAAAGTGACTACTGATCGTCGCCGCGCGGCAGCATTCCTGGCCATCGCCTGTATGCTCGCCGCGTCGTGCCTACTCGTAGCAGCCGACTCAAAACAGCACGAGCGCGATCCCTATGCACTGCTCTTTGGCACACTCTACGGTGCCGACGAGCGTCCGGCGTATGGCGTGAAAATCAAAATCCGCCGCGCCGACGAGAAGAAGGCGAAGTGGGAACTCTACTCCAACCACCAGGGCGAATTCGCCCAGCGCGTCCCGGCCGGAAAGGCGGATTACATCATTACCGCCGACGTGAAAGGCAATCCCAAGCCGGAATTAACTGTGCACGTCGAGAATGACGAGCGCAAGGATTTCGTGCTGCATATGAAAGGCAGCGGAAAGGCAAGCAATTAGCGATTAGCAATTAGCTAAAATCAGGGTCATAGCCACTTTGCTAGTTGCTAACCGCTAATTGCTAATCGCTGCTGTCCTACCTCTTCGCTGTCCCGCGCGCCATCTTCTTCATTTTTCGTTTTGCGGAACCACGCGGAACTGTGCGCTTCTGCTTCGGAGCTGCCTTTTTGCGGGCTGCGCGCTTTGCCTTCTTACGATCTTCGCTGCTGAGTGACTTTGTATTTGCCATTGCGTTCCAATCTGGATGAGGTTGTAGGAATTGCCACCACGATTGTAATGGCTAGGCGCTGCTTGCGTAGTTTTGCTTGCGTGGTTCCCGGCCGCCTCGGCCGGTTTGCGGCGTCAGTCGGCGTAGATGTGGGCTCGTGAGATTGAATTGTTTGGAAATGACGAATTCTAAAATCAACTTCTCGCAGCCCCAAACCCTGCCCGTCCGAAGGCGGCCGGAACCACGCAGGCAAAACCATGAATGCTATGGCTCTCTGATGAACATTCGCACGATGATGCCCGTGAGGATCATTCCCAATCCGACCCACACCAGCACGCGCCCAGCCCGGAATGCGCCTGTATTCTGAACAACGAAGCCGATCACGGCGACGGCTAATCCGCCCCACCGCAGCAAATGTCTTAGCGCTTGCTTGCTCACACTCTCTCGAGTTGCGCGAACTTTTCGACCAGCTTCTTCAGTCCGAACTGCGGGAATTGTACCGTAAGCTTGGCTTCATCTCCGTCGCCCTCGCGCTTGTAAACAGTGCCTTCTCCATATTTCGGATGCCGCACGCGCTGCCCTGGACGAAATCCACGTTTGCCGGTCGGCTCTGCGACTTCAACCTTGGGACGCGAGAACTTCTTGCCGCGCGAAGCGAAGAATTCGGCGATATTGTCGATCGACTGATAGGGTGACCTCCTGTCGCCGTTGCGCTTGGTTGAATACGTCTTCTCCGGAGCCAGCGAACGTCCGAGGCGCGCGCGGGACGACGCGCTTTGATCTTCGTCTTCGTAGCTGTAATGACGTCCTTCATCCACCTCGCTCGACGCAGGTTCGCGCGAGCCGCGATGCGAGCCGCCGATCTCTTCTATCAACTGCGGCGGAATCTCCTCGAGAAAACGTGACGGCACGCTCGCTTCCGGCAAATCACTGCCATAGCGCCGACGATAGCGAGCACGGCTCAAGACGAGCGTATCCATCGCGCGCGTCATACCGACATAGCACAGGCGGCGCTCCTCCTCCATCTCGTCAGGATTGAGGAAGGTGCGAGAGTGCGGAAAGAGTCCTTCCTCCATGCCGACGAGAAAGACCAGCGGAAACTCGAGCCCCTTAGCCGAGTGCAAAGTCATCAACGTGACCCGCGAGCCTTCCTCATATTGATCGGTGTCGCTCACCAGCGCCGCGTGATCCAGGAACTCGCTCAGTGTCTCGGCGCGATCCGCCGAGTCGCGCGCGGCATTTACCAGTTCCTGAAGATTTTCAATTCGGGAATAAGATTCCGGCGTAGCTTCCTCTTCCAATGCCTTTACGTAACCGGTGCGGTCGATGAGGAACTTAATGACCTCCGGCAAGGTCGCAGCGCCACCCGGCGTGCGGAAGCCCTCCACAGGTGTCTCGTCGGGTCCAGCGGATGGCGCACCCTGGCCTTCTGGTAGAGAGGCAGCATGCTGCGTCTCTACGCTGCTGCTTCGTTCCGCAGCGGGTGGTTGTACGTCCCATGAGCCAAATAACTCATGCTGCTCGTTGGCTCCAAAACCGAAGCTGGCTTCATCGTCTTCTGTGACACCCTGGTCACCGCCAACCTCGTCGTTCGCCTGCGCCACATCTTTGAGAGGCTGAACGCCGAGTGCCGACCGCCGATCGTCCGCCTGCGGCTGAACGCTGAGTGCTGCGTGCTGAGTGCTCGGCGCAGCCGTATCTGCCGCCAGCCGCTCCACAAAGCTCCCTCCCAGCATCGCTTTGGCATCCTCGATGATCTGCTTAAACTCGCTAAGCGCCTGAACTGCGCGCCCAGGAAGCAGCTTCTCCTGGATCGCCTGCTCCATGGCGCTCCACATGCTCACTCCGGTTTCGAGCGACAGCCGCTCGAGTGTTTCGAGCGTCGTTTTACCGATTCCCCGCGCGGGCGTGTTGATCACGCGCAGCAGAGCGATCGAGTCGTCAGGGTTCTGCAGCAGCTTCAGATACGAGATCATGTCCTTGATCTCGGCGCGCTCGTAGAACGAGAAGCCGCCCACAACGTTGTATTTCAATCCATAGCGACGCAGCGCTTCTTCGAACAATCGCGATTGTGAGTTCGTGCGATACAAAATCGCCGCACGGCGAGGCTCATCCATCTCACTCGGCTCTTTCAAGAAGCGTGAGATGTAATCGGCAGCGAAGAGCGCTTCATTCTCCCCGTCAGGCGCTTCGTAGTAATAAATCGGAGTGCCGCCCTGCCGGTCCGTCCACAGCGTTTTTCCTTTGCGCTGCTTGTTCTTGCTCACCACTGCCGAAGCGCCTTCGAGGATGTTCTCCGTCGAGCGATAGTTCTGCTCCAGACGGATAATTTTCACTTCGGGAAAGTCGCGCTCGAACTCCAGGATGTTGCGAATGTCGGCGCCTCGCCACGAGTAGATTGATTGATCCTCATCACCGACGACGCAGACGTTGTGGTGCTCGCCCCCAAGCAGCTTCATCAGCTCGTATTGCGGACGATTCGTGTCCTGATATTCGTCGATCAGAATGTACTCGTAGCGCTGGTTGTATCGACGACGTACCTCACCGGAACTCTTGAGCAGCCGCACAGCCTCGAGCAGCAGATCGTCGAAGTCCATGGCATTCGCTTTCCGGAGCTCCTGCCGATAGACCTCGTAAACGTGCGCCACACGCTCGGTGTTCGGATCGGCAGATTTGAGATAGACCTCCTGCGGATCGAGCATGTGATTCTTCGCCCACGAAATCCGCCCGAGGACGCTGCGCGGAGTGAGTTGCTTGTCATCAATGCCGAGCCGTCGAATCGCCGCCTTCACCAGCGACAGCTGGTCGGCTTCATCGTAGATGGCAAAGCTTTTCGTCAGTCCCTGATCGCTGATGCGCAGCGCTTCGATGTCGCGCCGCAGCAGGCGCACACAAAACGAGTGAAATGTTGAGATTCGCGGCTGGGCGACAGAGAAGTGCCCGACCAGCCGGCTGACGCGCTCGCCCATCTCGGCTGCGGCTTTGTTGGTGAAAGTTACTGCCAGTATCGAGTCTGGCGCGACGCCGTGGTCCTGGATCAAATGAGCGATGCGATGCGTGATGACGCGAGTCTTGCCCGATCCTGCTCCAGCCAGGATCAGCACAGGCCCGTTCACAGTCTCAACGGCTACACGCTGCTGCGGATTGAGGGTACTGAGGTCCAACCTCTCAGTTTAAAAGAAGAGACGGGTAATCGGGGCCATCGGTTTGGTTGTCATTCCGAGCGACGCGAGGAATCCCTCTTGCCATGAGAATGCCTGGGTATCGGTAGGGTAGGGATTCCTCGCCGCAAAATCCGCGGCTCGGAATGACAATGGCTGAGAGCACCCGATCCTCAATGGCTCCCCTTCAGCTCCGTGTAGATGGTATCGATCCAGCGCTCGGTGCTAACGAAATCTCCTGAGTACTTGCTGTACGCGGCGAGGACGTTGGCCTTCTTGATTTCATCGGCGGACTTGCCCTGGCTTACCTGTGCTGCGACCAGGTTGAACGTGTCTTCCACCATCTTGGTGAATGCGCGCATGTCGTCAACTGTGGAAAGGTCACCATGTCCGGGGATTACCTTGACATCCTGGGGTACGAGGGTCACGACTTTCTTCAACGCCTCGATCATGCCTCGAACGCTGCCACCGCTGTTGAGATCGACAAAGGGAAAGCCATAGGTGACGAAATCATCGCCCATGTGCAGCACGTTTGATTGCGGGAAGAAGATCACGCTGTCTCCGTCGGTGTGTCCTTTTGGGAAATGGATCGCCTGGATATCCTCTCCGTTCAGGTGCACCGATACCTTGTCTTCAAACGTAATTACCGGCAACACCTTGGCTGGCTGCGGCGGGATCTCCGGTCCGGGTCCCTTTCGCCCGGCAGCGAGGCGCTTGCGCACATTATCCTGGGCAATAATTGGCGCTTGCTGCGAAAAGACCGGATTGCCGCCAGTGTGATCGCCATGCCAATGCGTGTTCAGCACGAACCGCAGCGGCTTGTCGGCGATGCCCTTAAGAGCTGCCTGGATTTTAGGAGCCAGTGGCGCATACTGGTCGTCGACGATCATGATGCCGTCGTCGCCTACCGAGACGCCAATATTTCCTCCAGCTCCCTGCAACATATAAACGCTGCCGGCAACTTTCTGGACCTTGATCTCAACTTTGCTGAAATCCTGCTGAGCAACTAAGACGCTCGAACTAAACAGCACAGCTACAGCGACGATGAATTTGCGCATGCTGCCTTCTCCTGAAATTGATCTAGGGAGTTGTATACGCCTGGGACGTGAACGGCAAGGGCACAATTTCACACCGATACTGAGAAGCCCCCAAACAGCCGGGTGCCGTTGTTGCGTTCATCCCGCCTTATCGCGCATATCCAAACTTTGAATCATTGCGGATGAATCATTCCCGGCAGGCTGACATCTAAAGCTCAGTTTCAACAGCTGCAAGCGATTGGACTGGAATTGCGATCAACGTTGGCCAGCGAGCTTTGACAGCAGTAAAAGAGGAGACTTATGGCCCAGGTGATTCCGTTTCATGTGCCCGATAACTTCAAGCCCAAATCAAAACGCCTCTGGCCGAGTGATGCGGGACGCGTGCTCCAGTTTCCGCGTCCCGAACCGAAAGACTTCGTCCAGCCCACATGGATTTTTCCCGAAGTCGACGCCGATCTTTCTCTGCGCGAAGGCTGACACGCATGGTCAGTCTGCTCTTCCTCTTTCAATGCCCTTGCTCTTAACCGGGGCATCACCTATCTGTTTTGCTAGAAGACACGCCTGGCTGGATCACCATCACTCCGCAATATTATGAACGGGTTAACCGCCATCGCCGCCCGTACAGCTTCCAAAGTATTCACTTCTCAATGATTTAGTCGCTTCCGCCGCGAACCAACAGAAGTACATGTCCCTTTGCTGGTCCCCGAAACAAAACATCATGCAGCAACTCGCAAGCCTTGTTGGACAATCTGAAATGAGACGGTGCTCTGATGGGCTTAGTCCGGCACAAAAGGATGGCTGCCGCGATCGCTTTGATGGCGATCGCGCATGCAGGCTACGCTCGTTCTGATGCGCCCAAAGAGAACGACCGCTCAAAATTACTCGGTGCGCGCGAGGGTACGGAACTGGCTAGGATGGCCCTCCAGTACCGTCCCGATGATGGCGTAAAGCCCGACTGCTCACATCTGGTCAACCAGATCTACCGCGAAGCCGGCCTCAACTTCCGCTTCGCCAGCTCCAGCGAGATTTATGCCGGAATCGATCCGTTCCAACGCGTTCGCCATCCCCAGCCCGGAGACCTGATCGTCTGGCGCGGTCATGTCGGAGTCGTGGTGAATCCGCGAGAGCACTCCTTTTATAGTTCCCTCCGCTCCGGTTTAAACACCGACTACTACGACGCGGACTACTGGACGCGCCGCGGCACGCCCCGCTTCTACCGTTATCGCGTGAGTGCGCAAGCGCCTGCCTCGCCCAGATTGCTGCGAACAGCGCATCGCCCTGACAGCGCCGATGATGAACAGAAGCTGGAGAGAACAGCCGCAGCCCCGCGAGAAATTATTGTCCCGGATCGGGACTCGTCCGCCACGGGCTCTCGATTTTTGATTGCTGAAGCGGATTTGCCGGGAAAACCCACAGCCGAAGACCTCCGTAGCGCACTGCTTCAGCACATCGACGACGCCGGTTCCGCGCTCGAATCGAGTCAAGCCTTGGACGCAAACAGCTCGGTTCTCGTAGTCGATGATGTACAAGTCGAGAAATTGAAGCTCAGGAAAGACCAGGGATCACTGGAGATCCGCCTGGATTGCTCCGTGGCTGTCGTTGATGGCCAGGTCACCGCAAATCCACTCTCCCAAAAAAGGAAATTGAAGCTGCAGCACGCGGAAGCCGGGTGGATGGTCGAGGATAAAGATGCCCCACTCTACGTGCCGCGTCAGATTGCTCTGCGGGTCTTCGCCACGCAGTTGGCAATGGCCACTCGCCAGGACCGCGACCAGGACATCGCCAGGCTCCTCAGAATTTTGAATGCCCTCGCGCCGGAAAAATAAGACGCCAAAACTGATCAATTGAGCTCGAGGACCACAATGAAACTTTCATCCTTCGCTCCGCAGCCAAACTGCGTTCCGAAACGGCCATTCAGCCGCGGTAGCCGGGATCTGCTGTTCTAATGATCATCGCGCTGGCCATTTCCAGGTCGGAACAGTGCGTTGGCTGTTGCTCGCGATTACCGTTTCGCCAAAGTTCTTATCCAGCTTGATCGAGTGACAACCGGGTTGTTCCTCGAGCGACGAGATCAGCCGCGGTGAGTGGGTTACAACCACCACCTGCGTCCGCGCTGCGGCTTTTGCAATCAGGCGTGCCAGAGCGCCGAGTAAGTCTGGATGCAGGCTGGTCTCGGGTTCGTTCAGCACCATGAGCGTCGGTGGACGCGGCGTGAGTAGGGCGGCGATCCATAGCAGATAGCGAAGCGTGCCGTCGGAGAGTTCGGCTGCGGAAAGCGGGCGCAAAAGCCCATGCTGCGACATTTGCAGCGCGAACCTGCCGCTTTCTTCCGGCATGACAGAAATCTTGCTGCCGGAAAATGCGTCAGCGATGGCCGTGTCCAGCAGTTCGCCATCGCCCAGCTCGACGATGGTCTGCATTGCAGCGGCGACATCGGATCCATCGTCTCCCAAAATGGGAGTCCACGTGCCGATCTGCGGCGAACGCACTGGGCTCTGGGCATCTGTGCGGAAATGATCGTAAAAGCGCCAGGCGCGAATCGATTCTCGCAGCGCAAGCATCTCGGGCGCGCTGCGCGGATCCGAGAGGTAGGTCATCATGCTGTCAAATGTAGAAAGGTTTTGCGTAACGATGTGCCAGCCGCCATCTTCAGTACGAACCTTAAGGATGGGCCCATCGCGATCAATGAGCAGCGCGCTGGGACGAAGTTGGACCCCGTGCCAGATGCACTCGCGCTTGATGTGCGGATCGCGCTTAAATGCGGAGGGATCGTCCTTGGTTTGTTTAGGCAAGCCCATGTCGATGGCATAGTTGTAGTCGTCCCCGGCGAACCCAAGGCGCAGATAGATCGGCTGCTTGCGCCGCGTTCCCTCAACGGGAAACTCACCCAGACGCACGGAGCGGGCAATCGTCTCCGGACCTGCCCAGAGCGTCGACTGCAGTCCGCCTTCGCGGGCGATAGAGGAAACAACGCGTCCCTGTGCCACATCCGCCAGCAGCCGCAGGGCGCGATAGAGATTTGATTTCCCTGTGCCATTCGCTCCGGTGATCACATTCAGACGTTCGAATGGAAGGACGACCTGCCGCAGAGAACGGTAGTTGGAGATCGCCAGCGTGTTCAGCATGAGCCTCTGAAAGGTACCAGCAAAAACCTGACAGCGGCTAGAGAGCTCGCTCGCTTGATCGACATCTTGCCGACTCGTTCTAAGTCATCCTCAATTATGAAGGCGCCGGGCGGCCGACCCTTTTCTCTCTTTGGGTCCTGAGCATTTTCCAAACTGTGCGTGCCGCACTCTGCGCGGGTTTTCGCAGGGTGCGCTTCCACCAGCGGCTATAATGCTGCGCCGTGCTGATTCGAAATGAGAAAGTGTGCGCCTCCGGTCCAGTAGGCAAGTGGGCTTGAAACGTTTCTTTGTCTTCGCTGCCGCTTTGCTGGTTGGCTGCTGCGTTGCCGGACTTGTGCTACACCTCCCGAAATTCCGCAAAGCGCCTCCGCAGCACGAGTCCGCGACGCCTGCTTTTCCAAGCTGATCATTGGCAGCACGCCCACAGCAGACCGCCAGCCAATGGTTTTCACCCAGCTTTCAAATACAATTCCCATATGGCTTTCCCTGTGACACGTCTGCGTCGGCTCCGTCGGAACGAGGCTCTGCGTTCGATGGTGCGGGAAACGCGGCTTACTCCCGAGTCGCTGGTTTATCCACTTTTTGTTTGCCCGGGCGAGGGTGTCCGAAAAGCGATTCGTTCGATGCCCCGCATCTTCAATCTTTCCATCGACCAGGCGATAAAGGAAGCTCAGGAAACTCACGCGTTGGGAATTCCAGCCATCATCCTCTTCGGACTCCCAGAAACGAAAGACGAGCAAGCAACTGGAGCCTGGGCAGATGATGGCATTGTGCAGCGGGCAACCCGCGCCATAAAGCGCGCGGTTCCCGATTTGATAGTGCTTGGGGACGTATGTCTCTGTGAATACATGTCCCACGGACACTGCGGGATTGTGAGAAAAACAGCGGCAACCAGGGCTGGCGATCTCGGCGCGGCGGCGGCCGCTACGGCGCCTTCGGTTGAGTTCGAGATTGAGAATGATTGCACACTGGAAATTCTGGCGCGAACAGCGGTTTCATTGGCAAGAGCAGGCGTGGACATCGTTGCCCCTTCGGACATGATGGACGGCAGAGTTGCCGCCATCCGGACAGCTCTGGACGGAGCAGGTCTCCAGAACACTCCAATCCTTTCTTACGCAGCCAAATTCGCTTCCGGCTTCTACGGTCCATTCCGGGAGGCGGCAGATTCTGCTCCGCAGTTTGGCGACAGACGCTCTTATCAGATGGATGGTGCGAATCTCCGCGAAGCGATGCGCGAGATCCAAACCGATGTGGACGAAGGCGCGGATATGCTGATGGTGAAACCGGCGATGCCATACTTGGACGTGCTTGCCGCAGCGCGAGAGCGCTTCGACGTTCCCATTTGGGCATACCAGGTGTCCGGTGAATACGCCATGATCCAGGCGGCTGCCCAGAATGGCTGGCTCGATCTGCAGCGCGTGATGCTGGAATCTTTACTCTCGATCCGCCGAGCGGGGGCAGGAACCATCCTTACGTACTTCGCAAAAGATGCAGCAAAATTGATTGCTTGATTTCGCCGATCAGCGTTGCCGAGCGAAGCATCCGCATTGGGAGTTGCTGGCCTGCTGACGGTCCGTGCACTGTGTGAAGTAGAGGAAAGTATTTACTTATCTAGCAACACCATTCAGAGTGGCCCCATCTTATCGAGCGAGGACTTTAAAGAGGGAGGGCCGAAATATGCTTTGGACAATCTTTGCCATCTTGCTGATTCTCTGGCTTCTAGGATTCAGCTTCCATGTGGCCGGCAGTTTGATCCACTTGCTGTTGGTGGCGGCCGTGATCGTGTTGATCGTCAACCTGATCACTGGACGGCGAACGGTGGTCTAGCTGGGATCGCAAGATCAGGATGGCCGCTCACATCGTGGGCGGCCCTTCCTTTGTAACCTCAACGACTCAACAAGTTCCTTCGTTCCAACTATCCAATCTGCCGCTCGTTTCGAGCCCCAGCGGTCACGCTTGCGACCAAATCCTGCTTGTTACAATCTAATGTTTGTCTTCTAACCGAATTCCCAAGAAGTAAACGGAGTCCCAATTGCCAGAGACTATCTACGACGCAGCCATCATTGGCTCCGGTCCGGGCGGCTATACGGCCGCGATTCGCGGCGGAGAGTATGGACTGAAAGTCGCACTGATCGAAAAAGATCCGAAGCTCGGCGGCACATGCCTGCACGTAGGCTGTATCCCGACCAAGAGCCTGCTGTTCGACGCCGAGATCTACGACCACTTCAAGGCGGCGAAGGAGCACGGTATCGAGAATGTCGACGGCATGAAAGTGAATTGGGGTACCGTTCAGGATCGCAAGAATAAGATCGTCACCAAGCACGCGAAAGGACTCGAGTTCCTGATGCGCAAGAACAAGGTCACGGTCGTTCCCGGTTACGGCAGGTTGACTGGTCCAGTAAAGAATGGCGTGCTCGAAGTAGAAGTGACCGGAGACGATGGCAAAAAGAGCATGCTGCACACGAGGAACGTGATCCTCGCCAGTGGATCGCAGGCTAGAATGCTTCCCGGTTTGAAACCTGATCCCACGATTCTTACGAACATCGAGATTCTCTCGCTCGGCACAATTCCGAAATCGCTCATCGTAATCGGATCGGGCGCCGTAGGCGTCGAGTTCGCTTCAATCTACAAGTCCTACGGAGCGGAGGTGACAATCCTCGAGGCGCTTCCACGGCTTGTGCCTGTCGAGGATGAGGACATAAGCAAGGAATTGTTGCGCGTCTACAAGAAACGCGGCATCAATTGCCATCTTGGAGCGAAGGTCGAGAAGGTTGAAAAGACTAAAGACGGAGCTGTGGTGACCTTCACCGGCAGTGATGGCAAACAGCAGAAGCTCGAGGCCGAGAAGGTGCTGATCGCCATTGGGCGCGCCCCGCAGACTGATGATGTTGGCCTGGAAAAGAGCAAAATCAAAGCCGACCGAGGCTTCATTCCCACAAACGAATGGATGCAGACAACGGAGCCGTGCATTTATGCGATCGGCGACATCGTTTTGGGAATGCCTCAGCTGGCCCACGTGGCTGCGATGCAAGGCATGGTTGCCGTGGCGAAGATCGCAGGTAAATACGCTCGTCCAGTGAAGCGCAATCTAATACCCGGAGCAACTTACTGCGAACCGCAGATCGGCAGCGTAGGCCTAACCGAAGCCCAGGCGCGAGAGAAGGGCTACAAGGTAAAAATCGGGAAGTTTCCATTTACTGCGAACTCGAAGGCGAGCATCATCAGCAGCCACGACGGTTTCATCAAAGTTGTCTCAGAAGAACAGTACGGCGAAATCTTGGGTGTACACATCATTGGTCCACAGGCCACGGAACTGATCTCTGAGGCTGTGACTGCTATGCAGCTCGAGGCCACGGTAGAAGAGATGATGTTCACTGTTCATGCGCATCCAACTCTATACGAGGCGCTGCTTGATGGGTTTAGCAGCGTCGAAGGCAAGGCGATCAATATTTAAAGATGAAGCTCCACGGGGTTCTGCAGAGTAGGACGAATAGTATTTGGAGCGCAGTAAGAAAGTCATAAGGAGTTCAAGCATCGAAGCAAATGGGGTCTTATACTTTGCGCGAAAGCCAAATGATGACCCCGCTCTAGGTACGGTGAACAGCATTCTGAAACAGGCGGGACTGAAGCAATGAAACATTTGGTAGTAGTCGAGCCGAAGGAAGACGGGCTCTTCAGCGTATTCTCCGGACCTGCAGGGCTGCTGCGTCTCCACCAGCCGCACGCGTGAGGAGGTTTAGCGCAATATGGAAGAAGCAATCGAATTTAATGTCGAAGGATTGCACTGGAGAGGCCTCGGGATTCCCAGCCAAAAAAAGCTACTCAACTTACCTGGAAGCGCAGGAAGCTTAACGCGGAATAGGAACATTTGAGTGGCTTCAACTCTTCGCAAATGATCTCCATACTCTACCTCGGCAGAATCGACTATGGCACCGCGCTGAGCCTGCAGCAAACGCTAGTCGAGCTCCGCAAGGAGCAAAGCATTCCTGACGTGCTGCTTCTTCTGGAACATTTTCCGGTCATCACTCTCGGTCGCAATGCCAGCCACAAAAACCTGCTGGTTTCTCGAGATATTCTGCAAAACAAGTCTGTTGATGTTTTTGAAAGCAATCGCGGCGGTGACATTACTTTTCACGGCCCGGGGCAGCTTGTGGGTTACCCAATAGTTGATTTGCGAGGTTTCTCTCCTCGGCTGGGAGCGGTTGAGTTTGTCAGACGCCTCGAAGAAGCTTTGATTCGAACCTGCGGTGATCTTGGAATCCCTGCTGAGCGCATCTGTGGGCTGACTGGGGTTTGGACGCAAGCCTCAAATTCTCAGAGTTGCTTTGCCAATAATTGGCCCATCAAGCCTACAGCAATCGAATCGCTAGCTTGCGAAAAGGCGATTGAACAAAAGAAGATCGCAGCTATTGGCGTTCACATCTCGCGCGGTGTTACCAGCCACGGTTTTGCTCTTAACATCACAACAGATCTGGACTATTTCAAGCTGATAGTTCCTTGCGGAATCAGTGATCGACCGGTGACGTCCATGGCGCAAGAGCTTGCAGGTAAGGGTACGGTGCCGAGCATAGAGGCCGTTGCAAATGCCGTCTCACTAAACTTTGGGAGAGTTTTCGCACGGCAAATGCTCTCGCTTGAATCGCTTGAGGCATTATTGAGCACTGAAGCGATGGAGGATCGTCCCGCTGACGATGCTCAATCCACTACAATAGGTGTTCCCCTGCAGGTTCCCAAGAACCTTCGGGAAGTGCGTCGCGAGCAGAAGGCCCCTCAACTCGGCAGCAAAGACGAAGTCTCTCTCGCCTGATTCGTCTGCGATTGGCTTTGGGGGAATCTCTCGCCGTCGCAAACCGCCCTGCGATGAAGAAGAGCGAGAGCAAGCCTCAAACCAAGACGCCGATTAAGAGCCCTCGCAACACCTCTCGCTCTGAACTTCAAAGTGCCAATGGTTCACGCCGCAATAGCGCATCCAGCAACCAATACACAATTTCTCGTAATCCGAATGGCATTCCTGACTACCGCCTCGAGGTGCTCGAGTGTCGCACGGTAGAAGAATGTGTAGACGGCCAATTTCGCTATGCCATCGAAGGCGATCTGACGGCAGAGCCTCCCCCACTGCGCGAATCCAAGTACCTAAACAAGCAGCAAAGCATCGAGATTTATCGCTACATGCTGCTCAACCGCAAGATGGAGCAGACGCTCGAAAATCTCTTCAAACAACAAAAAGTTGTCGGCGGCGTGTATCTCGGGCTCGGACAGGAAGGCTGCTCCTGCGCCTCTGCTTACGCGCTGCGCGAGGGTGATTGGATCGGACCACTGATCCGCAATCAGGGGGCGCTGCTGGTTCGAGGATTCAAACCGCGCGACTTGATGATGCAATACATGGCCAAGTCTGGCGCCCCTACCGGAGGGCGGGATGCCGGCTCGCATTTTGGGGACAAGCACCAGCGCCATATAGCTGCGCCAATTTCAATGTTAGGGGATCTCATTCCCGTTTTGGCAGGCGTTGCGTTGGGTGCGCGACTTCAAGGCAAGAACATCGCGTGTCTCACATGGGTCGGCGATGGTGGGCAATCCACTGGTCCAACTTACGAAGGCTTCAATTTCGCCGCCGTGCAAAAGCTCGGAGTGATACTGATCATAGAGAACAATCTGTGGGCCTATTCCACTCCTGTCGACCGCCAGGTAGCGTGCACGGACCTTGCAGATCGCGCGATTGGGTACGGCGTGCCGGGGTTCATCGTCGACGGCACCGACCCTAATCAGGTGTATGACGTGACTTACGAGGCGGCGCAAAGAGCTTATGGCGGCGAAGGCGCCACCCTCATCGAGGCCAAGATGATGCGCATGCGTGGACACGCCATGCACGATGCCGCAGCGTATGTCCCTCCTGCCTATTTCGAGTACTGGAAAAAGCGCGATCCAATTGCACGCATGGAGAAGTATCTGCTAGAGAAGCACTGGCTCACTCCGAAGGAGAATGGCGATCTAGTCGCTTTCACACAAAAGCAGATTGAGGAAGATCGGGACTTCGCCGATGCCTCGCCCTATCCCGACGGATCAACAGCAGGCGAGCGCGTTTTTTGTGATAACTCGGTTGAGATCCCGCTGCTGTATGGCACGCCCAAAGTGAAACAAGTAAAAAAGAAGAAACTAGGAGCGGCCAGCGACGTGGCGCATTTCCGATAATGGCACCTGTCACTTACCTCGAAGCAATCCGCGAAGGCATTTGGGAAGAGATGGAACGCGATCCGGCTGTCTTCTGCATCGGAGAAGATATCGGTGTGTATGGCGGCGCCTTCAAGGTTACCGAAGGATTTATTCATCACTTCGGTAGCGAGCGCGTGATTGACACGCCCATCGCCGAAGCTGCCATTGTAGGCGCCGCCTTCGGAGCTTCGCTCACTGGCATGCGTCCAGTTGCCGAGTTCCAGTTCATGGACTTCATTAGCTGCGCACACAACCAGATCATCAACATGGTTGCGAAGGCTAATTATCGCTGGGATGCGCCTGCACCTGTGGTGCTTCGAGGACCCTCAGGCGGTGGCGTGAGCGGCGGTCCGTTTCACTCGCAGAACCCCGAAACCTACTACGCGCATACGCCTGGACTGAAAGTAATTTGTCCTGCGACTGCCCACGATGCCAAGGGTCTGGTCAAAGCCGCGATCCGCGACAACAATCCCTGTCTTTTCTTCGAGCACAAGTTTCTCTATCGTCGCATCAAGGAAGAATTGCCCGCCAAGGATTACACCATCGAGATCGGCAAGGCACGAGTTCACCGTGAAGGGCGCGACGTAAGTGTGATTACATATGCGGCGATGGTCTATGTCGCCCAGGAAGCTGCAGACATTCTCGCGAACGAAGGTGTCGAGCTGGAGATTGTCGACTTACGTACAGTCGCTCCTCTCGACAAGGAAGCGATTGCGAATACGGTTAAGAAAACCAATCGCGTGATCATCCTGCACGAGGACACAAAGACCGGAGGCCTTGCCGGAGAAATCGCGGCGGTGATCAACGAACTGGCGTTCGACGATCTCGATGCTCCTATCACGCGCATCGCCTCACTGGATACTCCAGTGCCATTTTCGCCGCCGCTGGAGAAATTCTTCCTTCCCAAAGTGGAGAATGTAGTTAGGGAAGCACGGCGGCTGAGAGCTTACTAGTTCGGCATTCGTCTTTGAGTGACCCGGGAAACGGAAGCCGCTACTTCCAGGCTCCGAACATTTTCCTGAGCATCACTAGCTGGCCAAGGTGATATGAATTGTGGTCAGCCACAAGTAGCGCTTCTCGGAGCAATGTCTGACCATCACCATGCGGAATTCGCGCACAAAGCTGCTGCTCATCCCCTTGCGACACGAGCTTCTTCACTTCCTCAAGATCGCGACGAAATGCGGCAATACTCTTCTTCCACGCTTCCTCGTCAGCCGGCGCGGAAGACTGTGGCCAGTATCCGTCTGGCCATTTTGGCGAAACATGTTTCGAGTTGCGACTGAATTCGAGGATATCCCACTGGGCAATTCGCATGTGTTCGAGGAGTTGCCAAGCCGTGTGTGGAAATCCCTTGATCTTCTTGCCGCGCAATTCGGCTCCAAGCCCACGAACCGACTGGTCGAAACCGACATGAGCGCCTTCAAAATTCAGCAGATTGATGACGTGTTGCTGCAGAGATGAGTTCTTCATAGATTCGCTTCCATTTCATCACGGAGACACAGAGACACGGAGAAAACCAAGAATTCAGTAGATCAGGAAAGACGAAATTGTAGCGCGCAAAATGTCACTGAGTTTGGGGAGCGGCGGAAAGTACTGCGAAGCTTGTTCATCATGCTCTTGGGTTTCTCCGCGCCTCCGTGGTGAAATGACGTGGTGTTTGCTATCAAAATCCCAGTGGCGGATAATCAAGGTTTTGGAGCTGTCTGCACGCGGTGAATCTCCCCAATTACATCACGCTGAGTCGCATCTTCAGTGTGCCCATCTTCATGTGGCTGCTGTCGAGCAGTGTGTTTTCCAGCCGGAACGGCGAGAAGGAGTTGGTAGCTTCCGCCCTCTTCCTCCTGGCATCAATCACTGACGGCCTCGATGGGTACCTCGCCCGTAAGAGAGGTCAGGTCACGACCATCGGCATGCTGCTTGATCCGCTCGCGGACAAGCTCATGATCGCCGCGGCATTTATATCTCTCGTGCAATTTAATCCGCGTATCGTACCTGCATGGATTGCCGTAATCATCATTGGACGCGAATTTCTGGTGAGTGGTCTCCGCGGAATTGCGGCGTCGGAAGGGTTCACAATTCAGGCCAGCGATTTGGGAAAGCTGAAAATGGTGGTGCAGATCGTGAGCGTGGTGGCCGTAATTCTTGACCATCGCTGGCTCAAATGGAACATAGGTCCCTTCATATTTCCTGTGGACCTGATTGCGCAGATGTCGATCTGGTTCATGGTCGCCGTGTCGATCGTCTCTGCCGCAGATTACTTTGTGGCATTCTGGTCGAAGATCGACCGAAAGGCTTCAGAGCGCCGGCGAAGACGTCCCTTTGTCCTCAGCCGTCGCAAGCATCGGGAACTTCCACCCGAAGTGCAACCCAATCCCTAGCAACTGTGGGCCTGGTCCTCAGCTTCTTTAAGTCTTGATTAAAATATGAATATGTCGTCGATTGAGATGAAGGAGATTCGAGTTCCCTCAACGCTGATTCTCGAGCGTCGCCCCTCAGTTACTTATACGGTTCTAAAATCAGTTGCTACAGCGCTGGCCCTCGCAGTCATGTCATTCTTCGTTCTGAACATTTTGGCAATTGCGTTTCTCGCGATTCTTGCGGCGGCGACGCACAGGGCTGTTGATTTTTCGCTGGGCTATCGATATTTCGCTGCGCCATCGGCATTGGGGATCTTTGTAACCGCCATGATCGGATCTTTGATCTTCTTTTTCCGAGAACGAAGCCGGTAATTCCAATGCAACTGATGACGATTCCCACTTCGGAGCTCCCATTAGTTACTCGCAGTCCAGAGCGGCTTCGAGAGTATTGCGCGCAACTCGAAGCGGGCGACATCATTTTTTTCCCGGAAACGCCTATCAAGATTCCCGAAGAAGACCTTGACTTCTTACTCGGTCATCAGCACGTTTTTGGAACGTTTCACAAAAATATCGCCTATCGTCCTCTGGAAGATCGCATCTCCGGTTTTGAGACACAGGATCCGGCGACGGCAGATCGCTTGCGGCGGATCATGCACCGCTACTCGAAGGACGTGATCGATTTTCTCGGAGGATTTCTCGGTCCGTATCGCTCCAAGTGGAAGGTAGACTATGCCAGTTACCGTCCCGAAGAGGAGGCCGGACGCGATCTCGCTCTTCGTAAACGCAACGATCTGTTGCACACAGATGCCTTCCCCACTCGTCCAACTCAGGGCGATCGCATCCTGCGCTTCTTTAACAACATCAATCCCGCGAAAACGCGGAACTGGATGACAACCGAGACCTTCGATGTACTCGTCGAAAAGATGCGCGCAGGCAAACTGAAGGGCGGAGGTTCTGTGCCGTTGCCCTCATCGATGGCGATGCCGGCCTTGAAGCGCGCGCTGGCAACATTTGGTGTCGGAGCGCTGGTGCCTTCCTTAAAGCGCTCGCCTTACGACGAATTTATGGTGCGTTTCCACAACTACTTGAAGGAGAACTCCAGCTTCCAAAAAAATTGTCCCAAACAGCATTGGGAGTTTCCTTCAGGCTCGAGCTGGATGGCGTACACCGACATGGTCAGCCATGCGGTGCTATCAGGTCAGTTTGCGTTGGAGCAGACGCTCATCGTGGCAAGGCAGGTGATGGTGACGCCGGAGAAGTCGCCACATGGCATCTTGAGCAGGCTGGTTACCCGTTAACTGACTTTATCTGATTTCGCCGAACAACCGAGGGGCTGTGTTGCTACAATGCAGCAAATTGAATCCATGAGCACAGCCGCCTCAGCTGTTTCTCACGAGTCTCGAGTCCCCGGTTCCAATCTCTTTCTGCTCTTTGTTTGTGGGATTTGGCTGGCATGGTCGGCCATACGTCCGCACGATTACCTAACTTGGACCCTTGAAGTCTTACCAGGAGTGTTAGCGATGGTGGCTGTGCTGGCCACCTGCAACCGCTTTCGCTTTTACGAGTCTCGTATACACCTTGATCGTGTTGCATTGTGGGATTCTGTTTATCGGCGGGCACTATACCTATGCTGACGTTCCGCTGTTCAACTGGATTCGCGATCACTTCCATCTTGCTCGCAACCACTATGACCGAGTGGGCCACTTCGCACAGGGATTTGTGCCGTACCTTATCGCACGCGAGGTCACGATTCGGCGCAGGGTTTTCAAGAGCAAAGGTTGGCGGATGTTCTTCTGTGTTGCTGTGTGCCTCGCCATCAGCGCTCTCTACGAGTTGTTCGAGTGGCAGTCCGCCCTGATTGGAGGCTCTTCTGCTGACGCCTTTTTAGGAACTCAGGGCGATGCATGGGACACACAGGAAGACATGGCTACCGCGCTGTTTCGGGCGTTGATTGCCGAACCCATCATGGGTCGCCTACATGATCGCGCGCTGGTGCCGCTCGCCAAGACGAACGCGCCTGGCACTCTCATCGGTTAAGTTTCAGAACTGCCACGTATCAGCGCGACTCACCGCACTGTGTGTTGTGCCTTGTTTGCTCGAGTTGTGGCTGGTCCGCCGCCTATATCTTCGAAGCGGACATTCATGATGGGATACTCTTTCCAATCCTTGTAGTCGTAGTGCCACCATTCATTTGGGTACACGGTGAATCCTTCCTCTTCCATCGCGCTGCGCAGCGTCGCGCGATGTAGTCGCTCTTCCGCGGTGCCGCCGGGATATTCAGCAAACGCCCGCGGGGTCATCTCGTCGTAGACGCTGGGCATCGATACTTCGCGTCCTGTCTTGAGGTCGTAGATGCTCAAATCAACGGCGCAGCCGCGGTTATGCTTTGACCCGGTTGCCGGATCGGCAACGAAGATCTTCTTGTCGTCCGGAGTGGCGTCCCAAAACATCCTTGTCACATACCACGGGCGATAAGCATCGTGAATCACGACTCCGTAGCCTTCGGCGTGCAATCTCTGATTGGCGCGTACGAGCGCCTCAGCGGCCGGACGTTGCAGGAAGGCGCGTGCTTGCGAGTACATTGGCGTGCTGAGAAAGTTCTGGCTGGTAGCGTAACGGATATCGAGTTTTATCGTTGGATCCAGCTTTACCAGCTCCACAAGTTCAGGCTTGCGGAACTGGCCAAGCTCTACCGGTGGTGTGGATCGCAAAGCCTCGGCGCGCAGCTCTTCGATTGCTCGCTGTGGTTTGAGGTGGAAGATACCGTCAGTGATCTCCTGCTTTGGTTGAAACCTGCCGGCATGCAGCAGCGTTGCCGACGAAATCAGCAGGACGAGGCTCAGACGCAATTTGGGGGTGGTCACGTGCGCCCTCTTCTTTGCAAGACTAATACTCCAATAGTTTCACAAAGGTTTCATCTTTTTTCTTCCAGTTGGTCCCCATTCGGGCCGGACGTGGCACCAGTTGGTGCCGCAGCGGAGCTCTCGAGAATGATGGTGGGAACATCCTGCTGGCGCACCAGCTGATTGAACGCTGCGATGTCGTTCTTTACGACCTGGTCCCAGCGCGCAACCCACTCATCGCTGCGCTGTTTCAGCATGTCGAAGACCTGGTACGCCTGAGTGGTGGGTGCTGTGTCTGTCGAGGAAATCGATCCCGCCAGCGCTACAAGTTCGTTATTGAGCCGAATGGGGTAGTTCAGCACGTCCTGCGAGCTCTTGGCCTTTGATTGAATCAGCGCGTCCTGAATTGGATCGATGGTCCGCTGTAACTTCTTGCCTGCGTCACGGACGGTCTTGCCGTGGTCGTCTCTCGGCAAGCGCTTGTCGAGATCCTCCATTTGCCTCTTTACACTGTTCATCTGGTTAATGGCTTGGTCGACCTTACTGACTTGATCGCGAATCTGGAGTAGCAAATCGAATTGCTTTTGCAGATCGGCCTGCGTGACCTGCAGCCGCGGGTTGGACTTGAGCTCGAGAGGTTGCGTGTAGCTCTTGCCGTGGACGGTCAGTCGAGCCTGGTAATTCCCCGGAACTGCCATGGGACCAGAATTGCTTCCGCCCCACAGAATCGCGCCGGGAACTTTGGTGGAGTCCTCGTAACGCAGGTTCCACACGAATCGGTTAAGTCCAGCATTGCCCGTCGGATTCGGCTGAGCCTGGCGAGAAAATCCTTCTCCGGCCTCCTCGCTCTGAGCTTCAGTCACCGTAGGCTGCTTCGCCGGGTAAGTGCGAATTACTTTTCCGCCGGCATCGAGGATCTCAACGGTGACATGCTCCTCTCTCGGCTTGGGCGCGGGCACTTCGCGCGTGGCCTCCTGCTTCTGGGCCTCCACTTTTGCTCCGGCCGGAGCGTTTGTTTGTGGCGTTCCAGGCTCTTTGGCGGCGGTTGCCTCTTGCGTAGCCGTCGGCGTTGCTTCCGATGAAGATGGTTGTCCCGCCCTGGCTTCGTCAGACTCTTCCGGGCCTAGTGCTGTCTTAAGCGTGTAGTAAATGATCGCGCCGTTTGGTGGGTTCTGTCCGATTGCGCCACCACGTCCTCCGCCGCCACCGCCGAAGACTCCGCCTGAGTAGCGATACGCAGTGAACGGCTTATAAAAGTTCACATCGGCATTTGGCAGGTCAGCCTTGTAGTCGCGAAGCGGCGTGATATCGTCGAGCACCCAGAAAGCGCGGCCATGCGTGGCGACCACAAGATCGCGGTTCGTGACTGCCAGATCGCGCATCGAGCTCATCGGCAGGTTGCGCTGCAGAGACCGCCAGTGAGCGCCGTCATCGAACGAGACGTATACACCGATCTCAGTTGCAGCATACAGCAATCCTTCCCGTTTCGGATCCTCGCGGATGGCTCGCACCGTGGCTCCTGCCGGCAGATCGCCATTGGCTCGCTTCCACGTCTTTCCGAAGTCGGTAGTCTTGAATGCGTAAGGCGCCCAGTCGTCCGATTCATGACGATCGACCGACACGTACGCCGTTCCGGCATTGAAATGCCCAGCTTCAATCAGACTGATGCGGCTGTAGTGCAGAATTGGTCCGCCGCCGGAATCGGGAAGATCTTTCGGACTTACATTCGCCCAGTTCTTTCCTCCGTCGGTTGTGATGTGAACCAGACCATCGTCGCTTCCCGCCCAGATTGCTCCTGCCTGCAATGGAGACTCGGCAATCGTAAATACGGTGCCATAGTACTCAGCGCTCGTGTTGTCCTGGGTGATAGGACCACCGGACGATTGCTGCGTGCGCTTGTCGTTACGGGTGAGGTCGGGACTGATCTCCTGCCAGTGATAGCCACGATCGCTTGTCTTCAGCACGACCTGAGCGCCGTGGTAAATCACGTTGGGATCGTGGGGAGAGATCACGATTGGCGCCGTCCACTGGAAGCGATACTTGAGATCCACGTCACCATGGCCCATGGGATTCAGCGGCCAGGCATTCATCTCGCGCTCGATGCCTAGTTCCTTATTAAATTCCGTGATGCTGCCGTCATAGCAGCCTGCATACACGATATTGGCATCTTTTGGATAGGGAGCGATGTATCCACTTTCGCATCCGCCAACTGGGTTCCAGTCAGTACGGTCAATCCCAAAATGGTTCGTGGCGCTGGCGATGCCGACCGACGTGTTGTCCTGCTGTGCGCCGTAGATTCGATAGGGAGACTGATTGTCGACTATTACATGATAGAACTGCGCCGTTGGCTGGTTGTCCTGCGAAGTCCAGTGCAGGCCGCCATCCGTGCTGATATCGGCTCCGCCGTCGTTTGAGTTAATCAGACGCTTGGGATTTGTAGGATCGATCCATAATCCATGGTTGTCGCCGTGCGGAGTGGAGAGCGCCGTGAAAATCTTACCGCCATCAATCGAGCGATACGATCCAGTATTGAGAATGTACACAACGTCGGGGTTCTTTGGATCCGTGAAGAGATGTGTGTAATACCAGGCGCGCTGGCGAAAGCGATGATCGTCGTTAACCAGGCGCCAGTGCTCGCCACCATCGTCAGATCGATAGAGTCCGCCTTTGTCATTTTCGATCAACGCGTACACGCGATTCGGCTCTGCTGAGACAGCAACGCCAATTCTGCCAATGACTCCCGTGGGAAACCCGTTGCCGTTGATCTGCTGCCATGTAGTGCCGCCATCGGCTGAGCGATAGAGACCGCTTCCTGGGCCGCCGCTCACCATGGAGTAAGGAGTCCGGTACGCCTGCCACAGCGCGGCAAAAAGAATGTTGGGGTTTGAGGGATCGAAGACTACGTCGATCGCTCCGGTCTGATCGTCCTTATAAAGAACCTTCTGCCAAGTCTTGCCGCCATCAGTCGAGCGAAAGACCCCTCGTTCCGTGTTGTGTCCATAAGCATGACCGAGAGCCGCAACGAAAACGATATCGGGATTTTTTGGGTGAACGGCGAGGCGGCCGATGTGGCGAGTGTCCTCCAGACCGATCGCGTGCCATGTCTTGCCCGCATCAGTGCTCTTGTACATGCCATTGCCTTGCAGGATGTTGTTGCGGATGCAGGCTTCTCCAGTGCCGACATAGATCACATTTGGGTCCGATTCAGCTACCGCGATCGCTCCTATGGACGAAAACTTTTCCTTGTCCGACATGGGAATCCAATTCAGTCCGCCGTCGGTCGTCTTCCATACGCCACCACCCACTCCGCCAAAGTAGTAGGTATTAGGCTCGCCCACTACGCCAGAAACCGCGAGCACGCGTCCGCCCCGAAACGGGCCGACCAACCGCCACGTGAGCCCCTTGAATAACGGGTCCTCCTCCTTCCTCCCCTGTTCCATAGGAGAGGAGGGAGCAGCCGACACCGACGGTGCAGGAGCATTCTTCTTTTTCGAAGACTTTTGAGCGGTGAGGAAGGAAGTCAGGAGAACTAGAAGGCAAGAAATAAGGCACAACTGGCGTAGAACGAGGCTCATCAGCATGGCTCCGAGCAATGAATTGAAACGGAATATGCTAAGGCTTCGCCGGGAAAAGGGAAAGGGCGGTGGTATTGTGGGAGAATTTGAGGCCCATCATCCTCGTAGAGATGTCCCCGCGGCGGACTGCGCTCCACCATGATGCCGTTATTGCAAGGTCGTGTGAGAATCCAGCGGCAGACGCAACGTAGCCTGGCAGCCGCGCACGTCTTTACGATTTTCGAGCGCTAAGGTGCCGCCATGTGCTTCGGCGATCTGCCGGCTCAGCACCAAGCCAATGCCGCTACCGCCTGATTTGGTGGTGAAGAAAGGCACGAACAGATTATTGCTGTTTAAGAGTCCGGGCCCTTGGTCACGAATAAAGACCTCGATGGCGGTTCCATTCAGCGCCCAGCCAATTTGCACCGAACCCGGAGTTCGGATCGAAGGATCGAGAGAAGCATCGACCGCGTTTCTGACTACGTTAATAAGCAACTGCTCGAGCTGATCGGGATCGCCATCGACTGTGATCTCGTCTCCTGCCACTACTTCAACCGGCAATCTAGCTTCGACTCCGGCGGCATGGCGCACCAGTGATCCAATTTGAACTTTGCTGAAGGTCGGAGCAGGAAGTCGCGCAAGCTTCGTATATGCCTGCATGAATCGGCTCAGCGCATCGGCTCGGCTCTCGATTACTTCAAGACCGCGCTCCACATCCTGATTCCAATCCTCCGGCCGATTGGAACGCGACGCCAGCGAGCGCAATGTGCCTGCGATGGACTTGATAGGCGCAAGCGAGTTGTTCAGCTCATGCCCGAGTACGCGGATCAACCGTTGCCAAGCTTGCCGTTCTTCTTCACGCAGAGCACGGCTGAGATCAGAGATCAGCAGCAGTTGGTGGGGCACGCCGCGTTCGCGAAACGAAGTTTGCTGAATCGCCCAGCGACCTTCCCGTCCTGGGAAGCTCATACGCACAGTGCGCCCACCGGCCTGGGCCAGAAGGCTGTCGAGTTTCAAGTCATGAGCGCTGCGCCCAACCATGCGTTCCTGAGTTATGCCCATGAGTTGCTCGCCGGCGCGGTTTACGATGCGGAGGCGCTGCTGCGGATCGAAAGTAAAGACCGCCACATCGATCTCCATCAACACCTTCTTCAGCAGCGCGACCGCCTCCATCGACCCCAGACGTTGGCCCTGAAGCGTATCCGAAAGGGCATTGATCTCAAGAACCAGTTCGCCAAGAGCATCGTTGCGACTGGCACGCCGCGCACGGAAGGAAAAGTCTTCTTCTCGCAGTGCGGCGACCATGTTGGAAAGCGTTTGTAATGGGCGGATCACCTGGCCGCGCAAGGCGAAAGCGCCAATCAGCCAGGCGAGTACAAGGAAGAACGTGAGAGTCCACTGCGTCTGGGAAGAAAAGCTGCCGAGCCACAGCATCAGCTCGCAAACGCTCAGAGGAAACAGACCTGCGAGAAGCGCGTAGAGCACAAACCGCCTCTCGAAGCTCATCTTTTTTTTCTTTTTGCGCTGAGAAGATGTCGCTACGGTATGCCCGAAGATGTCGAGCTCAGAGGCCATATTTCTGGATGCGGCGATAGAGCGCGCTCCGGCTCAATCCCAGCGCTTCGGCGGCGTGACTGATGTTTCCGGAGTAGCGCGAAAGCATCTTCCGAATGAGCAGCGATTCTACTTCTTCCAGACTCATCTCTTCGATCGAGCTTGTGCTCTCGCGCTTATCGCTCAATCCCAGATCGCTTGGACGTATCGATTCGCCCTGGGATAGCAGAACTGCGCGCTCAAGCGAGTGATCGAGTTCGCGCACATTCCCAGGCCAGAAGTACTCAAGCATTTTCTGCATCGCAGCAGGATCGAAACGAAACACCTGCTTGCGGTATCGCTGCGCGTACGCCTTGAGGAAGTGCTGTGCCAGAAGAGGAATGTCCTCGCGGCGCTCACGCAGAGGCGGCAGATGGATTTCGATGGTGTTGAGCCGGAAAAGCAAGTCGGCGCGGAAATTTCCCTTCGTGCTCTCGACCTTTAAGTCGGCATTCGTTGCTGAGAGCACGCGGGCATCGACGTTCTTGGTTTTCGACGAGCCGACTCGCTCTATCTCACCGGTTTCGAGGACGCGCAGCAGCTTGGCCTGCTGCTTGAGAGGCACGTTCGCGATTTCATCCAGGAAAATAGTGCCCTTGTCTGCTAGTTCGAAGCGGCCAATACGGTCGGTGCGCGCATCGGTGAAGGCGCCCTTCACGTGTCCGAAAAGTTCGCTTTCGAATGTTCCTTCAGGCAGACCGCCGGTATTGACGGTCACCATCGGCCGCGAAGAACGTCCAGACAGCATGTGCAAAGTACGCGCAACGACTTCCTTGCCGGTGCCGTGCTCGCCGGTGATGAGCACGTTGGCGTCGCTCGGACCGATACGCGCTACCAACTCCAGCACCGGCTGCATGACCTTCGACTCAGCAATGAAAGTAGGCCGGCCTTGCGCCTGCAGCAGGCGATTCTCTGCCTCGAGGTGTTGTGCCCGCTTCAACGCATGGCTGAGTTCGACCTGGGTACGCAGAATGCTTACGAGTCGCTCGTTTTCCCAGGGTTTCTGGATAAAATCGCGAGCGCCGCGGCGCATGGCTTCCACGGCGATGTTAACGCTGCCCCAAGCGGTCATGACGATCACCGGCAGCGTGCTGTCCAGCGCCTGGATTTTCGAGAGCAGCGCTAGGCCTTCTTCGCCCGAGGTTGTGTCGCGACTGTAGTTCAGGTCGATCAGCAAGATGTCGAATTCTTCGGAGGCGAGTTCCTCCATTACCGCTTCAGGGGAAGCGACGGTATCGATGCGATAGCCTTCGCCTTTCAGTAGGAGGCGAAGCGCCTCGCGCACGTCGGCTTGATCGTCTGCGACGAGGATTCGCGGAACCGGGGGGGCGCTCGTCTTTGTGATCTCACGCGGTTCCACGCTGCTGATGGGCATTACTCCTCCAAAGATTCAATCCCTATTCCACTGACTAGCACATTGAGACCTGTCAGTCCGATGTGCCTTACATCTTCCAGGCGCCCTCGGCCGGCACACAGCTTCAGCCACCAACAATGCGCCCAAGCACGAGAAATTAGTGTTGCAGCCCTCCGACCAGGGCGCCGGAACCACGTAAGCAAAGTCCCTGCCTACTCCTGCGCGTTCGCCGGCGTGATTCCTGTCATGTGCGGCAGCGCATGTACGTTGCCGGTTTCTGCGTCGTCGATGCTGATGCCGTTATTTACAAGCGTAGCACCGATAGCACGATCGAGTTCCACGCGAGCCTTGGCATAAGCCGTCGTCGCTGTCACCAGATTCGATTCGGCCACTGCGAGATCACGGCCTATTTGCAATACCTGCAGGCTGGTGGAAGCTCCGAGTGCCAACTTCTTTTGCTCGATATCCAGCGTGCGCTGCGCGACGTCCCCTCCCTTTCGCGCCGAGACCACGCGGGCGCGGTACTGCATTACCGCAAACTGTGCGTTGCGGACCTCGATGCCCACCTGATTCTGAAGCTGCTGCAGGTGAAGCTCTGCCTGTCCATATTCCAATTCGGAGCGGACCTGGTCGGCTTGCGCAACTCGATTGCGCAGTGGAATGTTAAGCGAGAATCCGACCGAGTAATCCGGGGAGCTGCCATTGAAAGTGCGTGAAAAGACATCGCCAAAGCCGGTCACCGGCAGCCCAGCGTTGGATGACAGGTTCGGATTTGGAACGCCGGCCAGGCCGGACCCGCCATAGAACGCCACAAAGTCAAGAGACGGCAGCAGGTTGTTCTTCGCCGCCTTGCGCGATATCTGGCGGTTCGTCATGTCGATTCGCGATTCCGCCAGCTCAGGACGATGTGAAAGCGCCTCGCTGATCAAGTCCTGTGTGGGCACTACTGGTTCGTTTTCGGGAACTACGATCGTGTCAGTCGGAACTATGGCCGCGGATGCTACTTCGGCATCGCTCAGGTTGCGCGTGATCGCGTTCTTCATCAGAAGTTCCTGCAGTTGAAGATTGGTTTGCGAGATGATCAGATCCTGATTACTGGAGTCGACAACGGCTTCATCGCGAGTAACTTCGATTGGCGCGATGGCCAAAAGCTCCACCTGCTTCTTGTCATCTTCAAGTGTTTTCTGAGCCAGAGATAGCGAACGCTGCTTCACCTTCACGTCTTCCACGGCATTCACCAAATCCCAGTAGATATTTTGGATCTGCGTGGTGGTGGCGATCACCTGATTGCGAAATGCGATATCCGTAACTTCACGATTATTTCTTGCAATGCGCAGGAAGCGCAGGTTCGGTCCGAGTCCGAACCCGGAGAGCAGACGCTGCGTAAGGGTGAAGCGGAAAGTTGAATTGAGCGCAGGCACCAGCTCAGTGAAGCGTCCATTGGTGGTTTGGCGACTGTTCTGCATTCCGAAATCAAATGCAGTCCCCGTCGGGAATGCCTGCTGAAAACTTAAATTGGCATTCGCGGTGTTCTGTTGCACAGAGGGGACGCCGAAGGTTACTTGATTTGCAATCGGGAAGACCCCGTGTTCGACATTGAAGTTCGTCGTGATCTGCGGATCGTAGGAGCTCACTGGTGCGCCCGCTCCGATTGTGGATTGCACCAGTCCGCCAGCGCCGCTTCCGGCGCCACCTGCACCGCCTGAGGTCCCGCCAGCGCCTGCGCCAGGAGCACCGCTGCCGAATCCGCCAATACCACCGCCAGGTGTGCCTTGCACCAGACCACTGGCTACTCCGCGAACACTCGCTCCCGCTTTGGTACGCAGGACGTCGGTATCGGCAATATCGAGGTTATAGCGAGCAATTGCCAAGTCGAGGTTGTTCTCGAGGGCCAGCGCAACGGCGTCGTTGAGTGAGAGCACGAGCTTGCCATCTTTGATCAGCTGATTAATGCGGGCGGAATTCGAGAGACGCGGCGAGCGCAGAGTACGCCCCTCGTATGGCGCCAGCATGTTGGGGAAGGACTTGCGAGACTTCGAGAAGTCGATCTTGCCCATAACCTCTGAGTCGGTCGGCCGCTGCGACGGCGTGGCCGCAGGTTGTGCCGATGCTGCGCTAGGTGCACTTTGATCGTTCTGCTGCGCGGTGGCGGCCAGTTGCGCCGCACGGTTGTCCTGCGCTGCCGCACTCCCTAGAGTAACTGCGGCAAGGCACAACGACGCGAAAACTCTAAGCTGCGATTGAAGAAAACACCTATACATCGGCTTCAAGGCTCCTTTTCGTCCTTGGATCAACTCTGATTTGTCGAGAAACTCTTATGTCGCCAAGGCGTGCCCGGCTTCCACTGGACGCGCCGTGTCTCCTACGATCCATCCATCAAGCAGCTTGATCGTGCGATTCCCGTAAGCCGCGTTCCCCTCGGAGTGAGTTACTTGGATGATCGTCGTTCCAGCCTCGTTGAGCTGCCGGAAGAGCTCCATGATTTCCTTCGCTTGGTCGCTATGAAGATTGCCC
Organism: Acidobacteriota bacterium; assembly: GCA_003225175.1. Lineage (NCBI taxonomy): Bacteria > Pseudomonadati > Acidobacteriota > Acidobacteriota bacterium. The sequence continues at coordinate 84,381 of QIBA01000028.1, read as the reverse complement.
GTCGGTTCGTCGGCAAGGATCAATTTGGGCTTGTTGATCACCGCGCGAGCGACGCCGACCAATTGCTGCTGTCCGCCCGACAACTGATTGGGATAGAGATCTTTTTTCCCGACGATGTTGAAGCGATCCAGCGTGTCGCACACCATGCTGGTGCGCTCAGATTTCTTGATATCTTTGTAAGAAAGCGGAAGATCGAGATTCTCGGCCACCGTGAGATTGTCGAGCAGGTGGTAGCTCTGGAAGACGAAGCCAATGTTTTTCTTGTTCAGCTCCGAACGCTGCTTGCGGTTCATTTTGTGTACGGCTTCGCCAGCAAAGTAGTATTCCCCCGTCCATTGATCGTCGAGCATCCCAAGGATGCTCATGAGCGTGGTTTTGCCCGCGCCCGAGGGGCCCATGATGGTCACAAACTCGCCTTGCCCTACGTCGAGGTTGATCCGCCGCAACAGCCAGATCGTTCCTGCCGGCGACTTGATCGTTTTCTCTATACCGCGTAACTCAATCATTTTTCGGATCCTGAAACCTTGCCTTCAGGAGAGAAATGGCACGTCCGATTCCGAAACGAAGCAACAGGCAACAGGATGATTCGGCAGTGCTTAAGGCCTAAATAGTGACGTGCAGCAAACCCTGCGTGTTCGAGGCCGCGAAGAGGTGTCCGAAAATGAACAGTGGCAAGGGCGGAAGGATGTCTTACGGAGCGCCTGGGCGTACTCGGCGCCCGGTACGGTTAGGTCCGGCAAAACCGTACGGTAACTCCTAAATGCTCTGGAACGCCGGACGTGGGTGCCGGGCACTCCGTTCTGATGGGAGTCTCACAGAATTACAGAAGCTTGAGCGACGTGACCTTCAACGTATCACCCTTGAGATCGCCGCTTACATCAACACGCAGATGCGCGTTCTTGTCGGACTTCTTGAGAGCATCGACAACAAGAGAGTTCCCCTTCGAATCGAACTTCAGGAATTTATGGTCGCTGGTCATGATCCCAAAGCCGCTCTTCTGGCACTGAAGCGCACATTCGCGAGTGTGCGCGTCCGGATCTTTGGCGGCGATCCTTGCGCAGGAGACATCAAGCACGGGAGCATCGTTAAATGTTTCGGCAGCAGCCACGGCTACGAAACTGGCCATGATGGCGGTCACCAATAAGAATTTATGCATTAAGTATTCTCCGTTTCCAGATTTATGCAGTAGCTCTCAAAGTTGGACTAGATTCTCGCACCGCGATTGTATCCTCTCGCAGTGCCGAAAGCTGCGATAAGGCGAACGCAGCCACCGCCAACCCGAGATCGCGCATCGCCAGATCGAAGAACATGCCGGTTGTCACAAGATTGATGGAGATACCGAGCAACCAGAGCATCACGACGTAGTTGCCAACTTTCATGTGCCGGCTAAGAACGAGGCTCCCGGCGATGATCTCAATCACTCCGACGGCGTGCATGATGTCGTATTGCTCACGCGCACGACTTTCGTAGCCAACGGGCTCAGGTACATTCCCCAATCGACGATTTTGTTGAAGAACGTCGAGTCCAACGATGATCGGCCCCGCCCCCAGACCAATTCGTAGCGCCCACCAAGCGGCACTTAATCTGTTATCAAACTTCGTTTCATCCACTTGCTTCCTACTCCGAATTGAGCGAAAAGGAGGCCAACGGTTACAGCTCGGCCAGCGGTTTGCATCTAGAGCTCTGAAATCCTGTAACCTAATCTCCTCGCGAGACTCTATTTGAGTGATGGCGATTCCTGCAATTCTTGAACAGACGAAGATGGAGGCTTGGAGCGACCAGGAAATCGTCTCCCGCGTTCTGGCCGGTGAGACTGCGCTCTATGAGCTGATCATGCGGCGCTACAACCAGCGCCTATACCGTGCAGTGAGGGCCATCCTGCGCGACGAGAATGAGACCGAAGACGTTATGCAGGATGCCTACGTTCGCGCTTATCAGCACTTGAACCAGTTTGCCGGACGTTCGCAGTTTTCTACATGGCTTACGAGGATCGCCGTCCACGAGGCGTTCGCCCGTCTGCGCCAACGTGGACACATGACTCAACTTGACGAAGTTTCTCTGGAGGCGGATACGAGCATACTTTACTCCAAATCCGAAAATCCCGAACAGTACGCCTCTAAGGCGGAACTCGGAAAGCTGCTGGAGGAAGCGATCCTGAACCTGCCGGAGCAGTTTCGCTCGGTCGTTATGCTCCGAGACGTCGAGGAGATGTGCACAGCCGAAACTGCGGATGCCCTGGAGATTTCGCAGGAGAACGTGAAGACTCGCCTGCATCGCGGACATGCTCTACTGCGTAAGGAACTGCTTGCCCGCGTGTCGTCGAATGCGAGCAGCGCATTTCCCTTCATGGGAGAGCGATGTGATCGTGTTGTTGTGAGCGTGCTGCAGCGAATCAACGCGCTGTGAGCGCATGTAGTGGCGGCGGGAGCCGCTGGGTCAGTCCGTCCAATTCAGCATCACGTCTCCAGCCCGGCGCACGCCTACGCAGCGGCAACCGCCACCGGTACTGCCAATCCTGCACTCGCGAGCTAAGGAAAGAACTCCCGAAACTTTGCCAGGATGCTGCTAGCGAGGCGCTCCCGATTGAACTTCGTCAGCAATTCATGGCCAGCGCCTTCGATCGGCAAGAGTTCAGTCTGGCCTGGAATTAGACCCAACGCCGACTTCATCTCTTGAATCGATCCAAATGGATCCCGCGTTCCATGTACGAACAGCGCTCGTGTGTACAACTTGGGAAAGTGCGCAGTTCGCAGTTGTTCCGGCTTGCGCGGCGGATGCAGCGGATAAGAGAGCAACAAAAGACCATCCAGCAACGAAGGCTGATGAGCGCAAAGCGTAGTTGCCATACGTCCGCCGTAAGAGTGTCCGGCGAGAAAGATGCGGCTGTTGATCTGCTCGCGCAATACCTGAACCGCACGCTGAAGTCCTGCTTGATCCCTCTCAGCGCTGGCCATCGGCGGCCCATGTGGGCGCGCCTGGCGAAAGGGGAGATCGCACCGGAGAACCATCAGGCCCGTGGTGCAGAGCGCAGCAGCGAGTGCCACCAGCAATGGTGAGTTGCAATTCCCTCCCGCGCTGTGAGTGAGCACCAGACCAGCATCAATGCGTTCCTTTGGCTGATGGAGGAAGCCACGGACAGCTGGTTGGTTCGGCGACTGATCCAGAAACGGCTCTGGCATAGACCTATAGCTTCGCATGAGTACGTCTTTTGTTTCTAGAACAACGGACGACGCAAATATTTTTCCCATCAGTCGTAAGCTCTTGAGCAGATTAAACCGAAAAAGTCGTAGAACAACGGATGAACCTTGCCTTTTCTTTATCACTTGCGCCATCATGCAGAGGTGCGTGCGAATTCCAGTTTGGGAATTGCTTTGGCGAGGAGGCAAAAACCGTCGGCAAATCGACGGTTCATTTTGCAGGCCTTTGACCTCGATGATTCCCGAGCAATCCCCGGAGGCGCCGGGGATTTCGGGGGATTATCCCCGAAATGCTGGGGATCCGGCCGGGGATTGATCCCCGAACTTCCGGGGATATGTCGGGGATCTCGTCCCCTAACTTCTTTAAATTTAGGGATCACAAAAAAAACGAACTTTTAGTAGAGACGCAGCATGCTGTGTCTCTACTACTCAGAGGGCCAGTTCTTCCTGAGTCCACCGGGGTCCCGCGGGCGAGGTCTCGGCGCAGAGGTCGATGACGAGCTTCTCAAGCACTAGCCGTTTGCTGGGAGGATTGGAGCGCAGAGCCAGATCAGCGCGGGCGAGCAGTCGCAGCGCAGCCATGAGTTCCCGGCGTGACTTGTAGCGGCGAGCTTGGCGAATTATGTCCTCGGCAGCAAAGGGAGGCACGCGGAAGCCTTGCCATAGCGCCTGCCAGATCGCGCGCGAATCGCGGACGTTCTTCTCCAGGATTACGAGCATCTGGCGGAAGGTACGCGCCAGCATGTATATGTGTCCAATCGCCGCCTCTTCTCCTTCTTCGCCGGCGAGGAGCGCATCCAGCACGGAGAGCGCGCGAACACGGTCCTTGGAGGAGATCGCGTCGGTGAGTTCGTAAAGGGAACGCTGCTTGGCGGCGAGCACCATGGTTTCCACGTCGCCGATGCTGATTCGTTTCTTCTGCCCAACGAACAGGATCAGCTTCTCGAGTTCGTTGCTGACCAGCATCATGTCAGCGCCGAGCGCATCGACCAGCTCTCGCGCGGCTTCAGCATCTGCTTTCACTCCCTCTTTCGCCGCGTGTTCAATCACCCAGCGCATGCCATCGCTTTCGTCAACGCGCGACAGCTCGATTATCGTGCAGTACTCTCCCAGAGTTTCGCGGATGCGCTCGTAGCGTTCCTTGTCCTGCATCTCCATCCGGCGGGCATCGGCGGAAATGCTGATGTGGTCGGCGACAAAAATCAGCACTGCCGCGGGATTGGGGTTGCGGCAATACTCCTCGATTGCGGCGAACTCCTCGTGATGTGATCCACGCCCATAAAGGGCTTTCACGCTGCGAATGAAGAAGACCTGAAACGGCGCCATCAGCGAAGGCGTGCGCGCCAAGTCGAGGATTTCGGCAAGGCTGGTTTGCGTGAGATCGAGATCGTGGAGGCTGAAGTCACGAAGTTCGGGCGTAACCAGATGCTGAAGCAGAGCGGCGCGGCATCGGTCGCGAAAGAACACTTCGTCGCCAACGAGTACATAGGCTGCCTTCAAATTGCGCGCCGAGACCTCCGAAACGAAGCGCTCTGTGACAGTAAAGCTGCGGCCTGACATCAGAAGCCCTCCAGGATTTCGGCGACCAGGGTGCGCGCAAAATCGCGCGAGAGACGGTCGACCGCGGGAGGGCTTTCGTCGAAGAAGCTGGTGACCTCACGAGTCACCTGGTACTGCTCGCGAAACTGGTAGTTGGGATTCTCGAAGAGCGTTTTGCCGTGCTTGTCGACGAGCTTGACGCTCATGTTGATTTGAACAATAGCGCTCGATTGTCTCCCAGTTTGGGAATCGTACGTAAGAGGGTAGATGTTCGTAGTGACGACTGTGCCGTGAAGCACGGCATCCGAAGTGCCATCATCTTTCGTTTCGATTTTGTAAGGACTACGACTCGTGAATTCGCGAACCACAGCTTCGGTCAATACTTGCTCGGCGCGATAACTGCTTGTTTTGTTGATGAAAATGGGTACGGCGATGATGTCGATACCGGACGGGAGTTTGACTTGCGAGTGGCTCGACGAGTGATAGCCGCAGGCGCTAAGGAAGAAGGACATGAGGAGTAGAGCACCAATAAAGCTCACTCCACTGAATACTGTCATCCCTGGCGCGCGCTTTTCGCGCCCGGGCTCTGCTGTTTTGTGAGTTGGGCCATGCGCAAAAGATGATAGAGACGCAGCATGCTGCGTCTCCACCAAGCTGTTCGGTGCTTCTAGCGCTGCGTGCAGCCCAGAACTCGTCGCAAAGACGCAATATGCTGCATCTTTACCAAGTTTCACTGTACCTTCCCCAAAGGTCGCATCGTGCTCAACGTCGCCGCGCATTCCACCGCGCTGATCGCAGCAATCTTCAAGTTGTCAGCCGCCGCCCAAATCCAGAACCCATTCGCATTGCGGGCGTCCCGGCGCACGGATACAAGTACGTTTCCTTGTCCGGCTGCGTTTACGTTGCTGGGCCCATCTTCTGCTGGATCGACGATCGTCACGTGCTCCCCAGCCAACGCCGTGGCGAGTGCCGACGCCTTGATCTCGCCGTCAAACTGAATGTAGACGGAAAACGTGTGTGCGTGGAAGGTAGGAGCCTGCACCAGCATCAGCGAAGGTACCGGCACGCTCTTGCCGACAATGGCCTCGAAGTGCGCGGCAATGCGAGCTTCGATGTTCTTGAGAGAAATCGAAGAGCCTTCTCCGAAGCGGCCAAGCATGTTGAAGGCAACCTGCTCGTCGAAGACTTCCTTTGGTAACGTCGTGAAGGAGAGCAGGTTCACGGTTTGCTGGTGCAGCTCATCCATGCCGCGTTTGCCTTGTTCGGAGACCGGCTCGAAGACCGTTGCAGCCACTGTTTGAATGCTGCCTGCGCTCCGCGCTCGCAGCAGCAGCAAAGCCAGAACGCTGGCCGCGGGATGCGCAATCACGACCGCCGTCGTGGTCAGATCCTCATGTCCCGGTTCTCGACCCGATTCACGTTCCAGTTCCTTTTCGATCCACGGTGAACGAGCTGAGACGTTGCGTTCCCCGTAGAGAGCATACGAGAGATCAAGAACCGTGGCGCCTGCCTGAAGTGCGCTCTGCCAATGCCTGCCAGTGAACGCGGCATCTGAGGCAAAAAAAGCGAAGTCGACATTGCGAAAATGCTCCGGATCAGCCGGCTGGATAAACGTCGCCTCATCGCCGATCTGATCGAGTTGTCCCAGAGACTCATCATCATCGAGCAGCTTTACGTCGGCAACGGGGAAGTTCATCTCGTCGAGAACTTCCTTCAGCTCGCGGCCTTTCAGAGTGGCAGCACCGACAATCGCCACACGGAATACATGAGGGACAATGGCGGGACGGTTCATGCCAGATCGACCCCGGATTCAGGTTCGTAGCTCGGAGCGGTAGGGGGCCTTCGCTTCACAGCATAGGCGAAGCGGGCGATGATTCCCGAAACGAGATACAAGAGTCCGAGAGCGAAGAGAACGTACTCCGAGTAATACCAAAGGAGAGCCAGAAAACCGCAGATGACCAGAAAAACCCAGAACGGCTGCCGTGTGCGCAAGTCGATACCCTTGGGACTCCAGAAGCGCCAGGTACTGACCATCAAGTATGAGATCAGCACAAGGAAGACTAGCCACAGCAAGGTCTCCCACCAGCGGTCGATCGGAGCGCCATCACCAAAATGCACCGTCGCGGCGATCATCGCGGCGCCAGCCGGAATCGGCATTCCGACAAAGTATTTGCGGCCGGGCCGTCCAGGATTCTTGGGCTGAGGGTTTTTGCTGATGTTAAAGCGTGCCAGTCGGCTCGCTCCGGCAATCACGAAGAGGAAGGTCACGATTGCGCCGGCCTGGATGATCTTGTGGCGCAGATCGGGCTGCCACAGTTCAGGAATCTGATGGCATCCCCAAATCCAGGCCAAAATGGCGGGAGCGACTCCGAAAGTGATGACGTCCGCAAGCGAGTCCAGTTCACGGCCGAAGTCACTGGTCGTGTTCGTCATGCGCGCGATGCGGCCGTCGAGTCCATCAAAGAGCACGGCAAAACCTATCGCTTTGGCCGCGTTATCGAAGTGGAATGGCGCGCTGGCCGAACCTTGAATCGCTTGTGAGATTGCGTAATAGCCTGCGGCGATGTTTCCGGCGGTAAAGATTGACGGGAGTACGTACATGCCCCGACGCATGCGATGTGGCTGCTGCGGATCGTCTGCCCGTCGAAATGGCCTGCCCAGATTCATCACACCGCTTCCGCCCGGCTCTGACCTGCGCGGAGCACTCCAAGGATAGACGAACCCCCGGCGACGTGGTCCCCCACTTTCACTTGAATGTCCACGGTGTCTTCCAGCACCACGTCCACCCGGGAACCGAACTTGATGAGTCCAACGCGCTGGCCGCGCTCGATCCGGTCGCCAGTTCGAGGATTAAAGATAATTCTGCGCGCAAGTAGCCCAGCGATCTGCTTGAAGACGACCGTCTGGTTATCTCCTTCGACCGTGACAACATTCTGCTCGTTCGTGTCTGACGATCCGGCAGACATCGCATTTCCGAACTTGCCTTTCTGGTAGGAGATGCCCGTGATAGTCCCGGTAATAGGAGATCGGTTCACGTGAACGTCAAATACATTCAGGAAAATGCTGATCCTCTGCTTCCGACCGTCTTCCGGGGCTCCTGAGATCGAGGTGACTTTGCCATCAGCAGGAGAGACGATGATTCCAGGCCCGTCAGGAATGGCACGCTCCGGATCGCGAAAAAACCACAGGAAGAACCCACCCAGCAACAATGGCGGCAAGGCGAGCCAAGAATTGAGGAGACCCAGGAGCAAAGCGGCCACGAGTGCGCCCAGGCCGTAATAGAAGCCGTCACGGACCATAAGGGATTCAATGATTATATCGGGCGAGCGACTGCCAGCGGCGTAGCCTGCTACGTCTCCAGTACGCATTCAAGGCCGACCACACTGTTGTGGTTTCGCAGGCATCGCGCGGGAAACCCAGCAAAACTTGGAGTTCTGGAATTTTAGATTTAGAAGGACCCGAACACACCGATAGCCCTCGCGGCGAGAGAGCTGCTTTCGCGCCGCTCAGCAGCTAGACCTTAAGCCACCTGATGCAACTGACGCTGCTGCTGCTCGATGGATTCCATCTGGTCCTTAAGACGCAGCTTCAGCTTCTTCAGTCTGACTTCTTCCAGTTGTTCTTCTGTGGAGGGATACGGCTTGTGGGTGAGAACTTCGAGGCGTTGACAATAATGTGAGTGTTCCTCGGCCAGCCTACGAAACTCCTCGTGGCTGGCCAAAAGCTCTTCGCGGAGGGATGTTGCCATCCTTGAACCTCCTGGCCAGAACTGCCGACACATCATCTTGGATGTGCCTCAGGACATGAAAAGTAGCACAGTGCCTGAGCTGGTTCAACGATTTTTGCGGAATTATGAACGTACTGGCGAGCTCCCCTGCCGCATTACTGCCGGCCAAGTAAGTACTTGAACAATAAGGCATCTTCCACCCGATCGCGGTAGTAGTCAGGCCGCCGACCTTCCTGAATGAAACCGACCGAAAGCCCTAGCTTCTGTGCAGCCGTGTTCGATATCCGAATCTCCTGGCGGATTTCGGTTGCACCAGCCTTTCGGGCTAGATTGATAAGCGCGGCCATCAGAGCGCGCCCGATTCCGCTCCTGCGCGAATCCGGAGCGACAGCCACATTTTCGAGTTCCCATTCCGGAATTCCAGTATAAACAACCGCGAAGCCGAGAATTTTGGAGTCCTTCTCGGCGATTAGGACCAGACGATCAGGTTGGGCAATAGCCGCCGTGTAGTCGGTTGGCTTCCACTGAGAAGCAGCAGGACAGGCGCGCTGGACTGAAAGGATGAACGGTATTGCGGATGCTTTCGCTGGAATGATCTTTACGGTTTCGAGGGTATCGAAGCGTGTATCGCAAAGCGAGTTAGTTTGGCTCTTGCCGACACGTACAGCGGAACTCTGAACTCCTGTTTGCTTTGTATTCGGCTGTTCCGATTCTGAAGGGGCACAGCATTCGGGGTGCAGAGCCGTGCCGCAGGAACTCGCCCCCCACTCCGGCTTTAGCCGCTGCGGGGGTTCGTCGAGCTCAAAGCCGGAATGAGCGGAAGAGTACGGATACTCTGACGCCACACCACAGAGTTTTCTTCTAATCGGATTCAGATAGATGTACTGAATGTGATTATCGCAATCAACGGCATCCCGAATTCGATGATCGGTGAAACTGTTCTGCCAAATCGGGAATTTCCAATGAAATTTCAATCTCGCTTTTCGAGAAAAGCCCCCTTTTAGATATTGAACTGTTCGTTCGAGAGTTGTTGAAGGCGTAAGCAGAATGTGGAAGTGTTCAGGCATGACGACGAACGCATGCAATTTGAAGATGCCTGTTTGCCGATAGTGATACAGCGTCTCGATAAACAGCCGCGCCCACCGTTCATTCTGGAAGTACATCCGTCGCTGGAACGTTTGTGAACCAACCGAGTAAGTGGTCGGCATGGCTGGGAAAGGTTCGCGAGTGGGTTTCATTAACTGATCTCTCAGGAGACTGAATAGAATCGGGAACAAAGATAAGCTCAAAGGAATCGATTTTGAAGGGGTATGGCTTCGCTTCGCTGAAGCCGTGCCCCTTCAAAGATCCTTGCAGACTGACCTGGCGAACTTGTGCCCCGGAACTAAGGCGAGTGGGTTGTGATTCGGAGTACGAAGCATTTACTTCCTCATCTTTTGCATGTACTCAGCTTCCGACCGGCGAATGTAGTTAGCATCCAGCACGAGGACATCGATTGTTTCTCCACCAAGCAGTTTGGAATATCCAATCCTCGCTGCTACCTCGGTGCTGCAGTAAGTCGCTAATATTGCTTGGTCAAACTTCGCCGCGATGTTCGTCTCGGCAGCCAGCACGCGCAGATTATGCGATCTCGCCAGGGCAAGAGCTTCGTCCAACGACAGCAGCATCTCTTCGCGAGTTCCGTTCCAAACTGCGACGTAGAGCTCACCTCGCCCAGCATCAAGCACGGCCATCGCCCCCATTTCAATGCCTGTCACTTCAAGCAACAACTCCAAAGAAGTCACAGCAGCGATAGGAATTGTTAACGCCTCAGCCAATGCCTTAACGGCCGTGAGCCCCACGCGCAAGCCAGTGAATGAACCGGGGCCCGTGACGGCCACCAACCCTTGAAGCTGCTGGGGAGTTAATTGGTACCGGCGCAAAATATCGGAGATCTGCGGAACGAGTTCTGCCGAAAATGTCCCACCTTGAATCGATGCCGATTCGATGATTTCGACCTGCCCGCCTGCGCCGCGCGCCAGGGTAACCCCGCCTTGCCTTCCCGAAGTATCGAGAGCGAGCAGCAGCATGTCAGACCGCAGAGATGGGATCCTGGCAGAGCTCGAGCAATACGCCTCCACTAGCAGAGGGATGCACGAAGATGTAAAGGTGTCCGCCGGCGCCGATTTTGATTTCGTCCGAGATGAGGCGGACACCTTTGCGTTTCAGGTCTTCGAAGGTTGCCGAGATGTCGTTCACGTGGATGGCGACGTGATGCAATCCCTCACCACGCTTGGCGATGAATTTACTAATTACCGAGTCTTCGGAGGTTCCTTGAAGAAGTTCCAGCCGGCTTTCGCCCGCGGGCACCATCGCTGCGCGTACTTTTTCGTCCTCGATAACTTCCTCGCTAACAACCTTCATGCCAAGCTTCTCGTAAAACTTGCGAGCCTCTGCAATACTCTTCACCGCGATGCCCAGATGATCGACCTTAAACATGCTTTGCTCCAAAGTTCGTGACCAGCTCCTCTACTAAGGAATAAGGATCCCGCTTGTGCTCAGCGATCTCCCGGGCGTATTGATTCAGATGCTCGGGATCGAGCTGCTCGCGGATCATGCGATCGAGCAGCGCTTTGCGCAGCATCTCAACCAAGCGCTCCCGCCAGTTGCTGACCTTTTTGCGCAGCATCAGGTCTTTTCTTTTGAGGTACTGGCGATATGATGCGATCGCCTTCACCAAATCGGGGACGCCGTTCCCGTCGCTGGCGACGGTTTTCACAATCGGAGGCGTCCAATCATCGTGGCGGATGTCAAGCGTCTGCATGGCGCGGATCTCTCGCTCCACGCGCTCCGCGCCTTCACGATCGCTCTTGTTAATCACAAAGATGTCGGCGATCTCCATAATTCCCGCTTTGATTGTCTGAACGTCGTCTCCCATCCCGGGAACAAGAATGACCACGGTGACATCGGCCAGCCGGACGATATCAATTTCGTCCTGGCCTACGCCGACAGTCTCGATAAAGACGATTTCTTTCCCGGCAGCGTCGAGCAGAGTTGCGACATCGGCAGTCGCAGGAGCAAGCCCGCCGAGAAATCCGCGGGTGGCCATGCTGCGGATGTAGATAGCGTTGTCGGCATGATGCGCCTGCATGCGAATGCGGTCGCCGAGAATGGCTCCCCCGGTGTAAGGGCTCGTTGGATCGACAGCAATAATGCCGATGGTTTTTTCCTGCTTTCGGTACTCGCGAGCAAGCTGATCGACCAGCGTGCTCTTGCCCGAACCAGGCGATCCGGTCAACCCGATTACGGTGGCGTTTCCGCTGTACGGAAACAGCGCCTTCATCAACTGCGAAGCCTGTGCCGAATCGTTCTCAATCGCGGTGATCGCGCGCGCGAGCGCGCGAACATCGCCGGAACGAACGTGGCCGACGAAGGTCGTTAGGGATGGTGCGCGTTGGTTCAGAGTTTCAGCAGGAGAGAGCATTGAAGGAACAAACAAGTGTATAAGAGCGCGCTCGGCTAAAGAGTCTCATGAAACCTTGTCCATTCCGAGCCTCTTAGCCTGAGGCCCTTTTGAATACTTTGTAAGGGCGAGTCATGCATTGTGCACTGGCCGAAAGCGACAGCCGAATGCCCTTTTAGCCCGCATCACTTACACCTGAGTATGGAGCTGGTAACCCCAAGGCTCGGCGGTGCTGACGCATGAGCAACTGCTGGTGCGTTCTAATTTCCAAATCGGAACGAGGGAACGCGGTGCACAGAAGGATGAATCCGGCAGCTCGATCCTCACGGAAATAGGCAACTGCGTCGCTTGCATCAAAGTCGCCTGGTTCGAGTAGTCGTCCTGCGCAGGTGAGGCACCGCCCCTGATGACAGATCGAAGGTAGTTCAACTCCTACGGCGTGAGCCGCATCCCAGATGTGCTGATCTTCTCGGACCAGCAATTCGCGAAATGAGCCGTCGGGTAAGTGGAGACTCACGCGATGATGCTCTGAACCCATTTAGATCGAGGCTATCGGATTGATCGTGTGCGCGCAAACTTGCGCTACTTACATGCGCAAAGCACGATTATGTGGTTGGGAGCCGCCGTCCCGACCCCAGCAGCCGTAACATCGCTGTCGAATACCCACCCTCGGCGGGAACCACGTAAACGAAAAGGCGGCCATGGGGGCCGCCTTCTCTGTGTTTCTACATGTAGTCTAGCGAGGATTAGTCGACGCATCCCCGCGTGTCTTGGCGTCGTTTGAGTTCTGGTTTTGCTGGTTTGGGTTGTTCGGATTGTTCTGGTTGCCGGCTGGATTAACGCCCAGGTTGTTCGAGCTTGAGCTGTTCGAGGCCGTGCCTTTGCCGCTCAGCGTGATGCGATCGCGAACACGCCGGTTTCCTGCAAATGAGCTGGCAATGCGTTGTGCCGTCTGTTTTTCCTTGCTGGTTTGAACTGTCCCGCTCAACTCGATGGTGCTGTCAGTCACGTTCACATTGAGGTTGTCGTTGCGCAGAGTAGGTTCATTTTGCAGTGCATTCTGGATTTGATTTTGGAGAGTTGCTGTGTCGTTGACTCCAACTCCAGTTGTGCTGCTGCCAGGCGTACCGGCTGCAGCGCCAGCATTGCTGCTCACGCCAGTATTGGAGCCGATGGTGCTCGAAGTAGTTCCAGACTGAGAGGCACTGGGCGCGCTCGCAGTCGCCGCGCCGGTGACACCACCTGTCGTGCTCGAGCTCGGACTAGTTGATTGCGTCGCAGAAGTAGATGTCTGGCTGGCTACATTGCCTTGGCTCGCAGTATTCGCCTGCGGTGCGCTCGACGGATTCTGTCCGACTGCCGAATTCGTTGAGGCACTCGCTCCAACGCTCCGATTGCTGGGAACTCCCGAGGCGCTGGTGCTCGCGCTGGGGGTTGTGGGCGCTCCACTAGCAGAGCTTGCGCCAGGTGCGGCGGAAGCTGAGCTGCTTTGAGTCGCTGTCATATTTGCTGCTTCGCCTGAGGTCGAGCTAGGAGTTGTCGAACTCGACGAAGGAGTTGTGCTCGAATTGGTCGGCGCAGTCGCAGCGGAACTTTGACCGCTCGGATTGGCAGCACTGCTCTGTCCACTCGAACTCGTCGCAGCACTGGCTGAACTCGGCGCACTCGAAGCGCTCTGGGAGGGGCTGGCGCTCGTTTCAGGAGTAGTGCTGGGCGCGGTAGCTGAACTAGATGTAGAGGTGCTCGGCGGCATGGCAGAGGCGCTACTTTCGCTTGAAGTTGTGCCACTTGAAGTGCCGGCAGTAGTGGGATTGTTATTACCAGTGGTAGAGCCGCCGCCGGCAGTCGCGTTCACGGTCAGGTGTTCGTCCACCTTCTTGATTCCCGCCACGGACTTTGCCATTTCTTTGGCGCGCTTCCTGTCCGCCTTAGACGCAACACTGCCAGTAAGCATGGCTCTGTGGTTCGTAACCGACACCTGAACGTTGGCAAATGCCGGATCCTGGCTGAACTTCGACTGAAGCTGCTGGGTTAGATCGCCGTCGTTGGACGAGCTCTTGGAAGTGACCGCCGTGGTGTCATTTCCGGAGGTCTGACTGGATGTGGCCGCACTCTGGGAACTCGGGATTGTTGACGAGTTCGAGGACGTGTCCTGCGCCAATGTGAACGGCACAATGACAGCCGCCAAAACTAAGACTAGGAAGATACTTGTGTTGTGCTTCATGGGGAAATCTCCTGCATGCCTACTCAGGGTCTGAGTACCTCTTCACCCCTACCCGGATGCTGTTGAACCACAGAGGGTTGGCGGGCTAAGGCAAGGAAGAATTGGAAGCATCGGGGCGATCGCGTCATCGTGGTGATCGGCCGAAGTGCGAACCCAATCTACTACCGACCTCGATACTGTCATTCCGAAGCGCCTGCTTTTCGCGACGAATCTGCTTTCCTGGAGTCGTCCCAGAGAAGCAGATCTTCGCTTTGGCTTCGGGATGTCAGTGAAGGGTAAGTACTCGATGTATGCAGCTTAGCCGGCGTGCCGTTCCCACGTCACCGATGACCCATCACCCGATTCTCGCTACACTATCTGCATATGCACGCGCACGCGCATGGCCCGGCGAGCACCTCGAAGCTCCTGCGCGTGGCCCTGTTCCTCACCTTGGCCTACATTGCTGTAACCGTCGTCGCTGGAATAAAAGCTCATAGTCTGGCACTGCTGTCGGAGGCGGGGCACAACGTGTCGGATTTTCTCGCGCTGCTGCTGTCATGGGTAGCGGTGTACCTCGGGACACGTCCACCAACTGCGACCAAGACCTTTGGCTACCATCGCGCCGGCGTGCTGGCGGCGTTCGTAAATGCCCTCAGCCTGGTAGCAGTGGCGATTTACATCTTTCTCGAAGCCGCTCACCGCATGGTGAATCCCGTAGCTGTGCACGCCCGGACGATGATGATCGTGGCGGCTGCGGGCGTTGTCATGAATGGGCTGATTGCGATCATGTTGCATGGGAGCAGTGACGACGTGAACGTTCGCAGCGCCTTCATTCATATGCTCGGAGATACGCTCTCGACTGCGTCCGTGATTGTGGGCGGCTGGTTCATTCTGTTTACGGGAAAGACATGGATCGACCCGGCACTCTCGTTCGCAATCGGCGCGCTGATTCTCTGGTCCTCATTCGGCATTGTTCGCGAGACGCTCAACATCTTGCTGGAAGGCACCCCGAAAGGCGTGAGCATGGAGCTGCTGGCCGATACGATGAAGCAGGTGAATGGAGTAAGGGATGTTCATGACCTGCACGTTTGGAGCATAGGATCAGAGATGCATGCTCTCTCCTGCCATATTGCGATTGCCGATATTCCGCCATCCGCCAGTGAGGCGATCTTGCGCAGTGTGAAGGAGCGTCTGGCCGTACACTTTCGTATTCATCACACTACGATCCAGTTCGAACACGAGAATTGCGAGACCGCTCACGGCTGCTTGATACCGGTCACCTTGGAAGAAGCTCACCATCGCCACGAGCACTGAGTTATAGTCGCTACAAAAGCCGCAAGGAACAGTTCGATTTCTTACACTCAACAGAAGAACAGTCTGCGGCGGGCTTCCCCGGTTTTCTCTCATTCTCGCTGGCAACGATGGTCCACCATGGTGTGGGTGGGACTCGTCGCTCGCGAGCTTGCGATCTTTATCGGTCACACCTATCGAATTTCCAAACTGGAGGGAAGTTTTGGATTTGGGTGGGAGACAGGCCGCATTGCTCGCTCCGTTGCATTGGGCCAGGGTTTCAGTTCACCGTTCCAGGACGGTACAGGACCCACAGCGTGGTTGGCTCCGATCTATCCGTATCTGCTGGCCGGCGTGTTCAAAGTTTTCGGGATTTATACGGTCAGATCGGCGATCGTGATTCTCTCCATCAATTCCATCTTTTCCGCGCTCACCATTATTCCGGTTTTCTACATCGCACGACGAACATTCGGTCATCGCGCGGCAATGTGGTCGGGATGGCTAGCCGCGCTGTTCCCCTATGCTTGGTACTGGGCAATCAAGTGGGCATGGGAGACGAGCCTCGCCACGTTTTTGTTGGCCTGTCTCTTCTTGTTAGGGTTGCGAATGGCAGGTGTGCAGTGGATGAACTCTACACCGGAGACCTTGTCTGGCCCGACTCAGGCGAGAGCGCCTGCCTTTGCCGTCAAATTTTCCCCGCGAACGCGAACCTCGGAATGGCTGCTGTTCGGAGTGTTATGGGGCCTAATCGCGTTAACGAATCCGGCGCTCCTGTTGTGGCTTCCCTTCTGCGGGGTGTGGCTGCTGATCACACAATTACGGTTCCACGCCGGCAAGAGGGCATTTTGGTCTGCTATTGCTGCGGGATGTGTATTCCTTGTCCTGCTCAGTCCCTGGGTGATTCGAAACTATATCGTCTTCCATCGCTTCATTCCCCTCCGCAGCAACTTTGGCGCTGAGTTGCGCATGGGAAATGGAGACAATGCCGTCGGCCTATGGCGATTCTGGGTGCATCCCAGCAGCAACGTCCTTGAGCGCAGGAAATACCAGGAGATGGGAGAGATCGCTTATGTCCAGGTGAAGAAGCGGGAAGCGTTCGATTTCATTCGGTCTCAGCCACTGCTCTTTGCCAAACTCTGCTTAAAACGCGCGATCTTCTACTGGTATGGCACGCCGCGCGATAGCGGATTTGAAGTGCTCACGTTAGGAAGGAATATCGCATTCTTGCTCTCGTCGATTCTGGCGTTCGCTGCGCTCTGCGCGATGTGGCGCTCTCGACATCCCGCGACATTTTTATTTGGATCTCTGCTCTTTGCCGCGCCCCTCATCTATTACGTTACTTTTCCTCACCCGCGATATCGTGCTCCAATCGAACCAGAGATGTTGGTCCTGATGGTAGGGCTGTTCCTTTATACGCAACCCACAGCAAAGAAACAGACAGCGCACGAAATCGCGACGAACACACCTTCATGAAACTCGTGACTTCCCGACGCTTCGCTGTTGACGTCAACAAAACACTACGGCGGTTATCGATTATTCTTCCGGTCTACAACGAGAGGGCAACCGTGGCCACTACGCTAGAGAGAGTTCTTCAGGCGGCTTCTCCCTTGGAACTTGAACTCGTGATTGTGGACGACTTTTCGCGAGATGGCACGCGTGAGATCCTTCCCGAATTAGTACACCGAGTGCAGGAGACTTTTGGCGCGCAAATCAAACTCGTGCTGCATGATCATAATCAGGGCAAAGGGGCTGCCCTGCGTACAGGGTTTAAGTATGCCTCTGGCGACGTGCTTCTGATTCAGGACGCCGACCTTGAATATGATCCACGCGATTATTCACGGCTGCTGGAGCCCATCCTTGAAGGCTTTGCTGACGTGGTTTTCGGCAATCGCTTCCACGGAGGCTCCCATCGCGTCCTTTATTTCTGGCACTACGTGAGCAATCAAGGTTTGACATTTTTCTGCAACATGCTTACCAACCTGAACCTCACCGACATGGAGGTCGGATACAAAGTCTTTCGCCGCGAGGTGCTTGACGCACTGCAGTTCCGCAGCAACCGTTTTGGTTTCGAACCGGAGTTCACGATCAAAGTCGCCCGTCTGGGCTGCCGCATCTATGAAGTTCCGATCCGCTATCACGGCCGCACTTACGAGGAAGGCAAAAAGATTACGTGGCGCGATGGCGTGGCCGCAGTGTGGCACATCCTGAAGTTCCGGTTCTTTGAATGAGTGCCGCCGTCGTTCGCGTTGCGGTTGTCGGGTGCGGTGCCTTCGGTCGCAACCACGCACGTGTTTACCGGCAACTGCAGCAGGAAAGTGCAGGGATCGATTTCGTTGGAGTTGTGGACAACAATCCCCAGCGGGCCCAAAGCATTGCAGCCGAATTCGGTACACAGTCCATCGCTTCAATCGGTGACCTGCGCGGAAAGATTGAAGCCGCCTCCGTTGCGGTTCCTACCAGTCATCATCTGAGCGTCGCGCGAGAACTCATGCAGAGCGGCGCCGATGTGCTCATCGAAAAACCAGTGGCCTCGACGTTGGCGGAAGCTGATGAACTGATCGATATCGCTTCGAAAACAGGCCGAATCGCACAGGTAGGTCACTTGGAGCGATTCAATCCGGCTGTGATGGCCACTGTCGAACTGGTCACGAAGCCCATGTTCTTCGAAGTGCACCGGCTAAGCGTCTTTACTCCGCGTTCGCTGGACGTTGACGTCATCATGGATCTGATGATCCACGATCTCGACATAGTGCTATCGCTGGTGAAATCGCCTGTTCGCGAGATTCGTGCTGTTGGCCTGCCGGTAATCAGCGACAAAGTAGATATCGCAAATGTGCGAGTCGAATTCCAGAGCGGCTGTGTCGCCAATTTCACTGCAAGCCGCGTGAGCACTGAGAAGGTCCGTAAGCTTCGCTTTTTCCAGCCCCACGAGTACATCTCGATTGATTACGGACGGCAGGACGTGATCAGCATTCGTGTAGATGAGAAGGCTGCGGCTGCATTGCTGCGAGGTGAAGTATCTCCAACCCGCATCGGACCAGCTCCGGGAATCGCTATCAACAAACCGAAGGTGGAAGCAGGAGAACCGCTGCGAACCGAGATCGGGGCATTTCTCAGCGCTGTGCGCAGCCGGAGCGTCCCTCAGATTTCTCTCAATGAGGGCCGTGCGGCATTGGCCTTAGCCTTGCAAATCAACGAGGCGATCGTGAAGCATCATCAGAGGGCAGATCTTGGCGGGATCTCCTGAATTGCACACAGCCTGCAAAAGTTGCAGTATACCCGGCGTGAAACATTAATTTAGTACGAATCACCACGGACCATTGGATTTACAAAGTCCAAAAGCCCGCATATAGTTGGGGAGCAAAATCGACAATTTTGCTAGTTCCTCGGCGCTTTTCCCTGCGCCAAAGGTAGCGGTACTCGTGGAATCCTCTGCTGTGGCGACTGAAAAAGCCAAATTAGAGCGCCAGGATATTCTCGATTCTCTGGCTGGAGTGGTCACATCTTTCTCCACTTTTCCAAATGACGAAATCCTCCAGCGTATTCCTGAGTTTCTCGTATCGGAGTTCCAGGGCGAACGTGGCGAACTGTGGCTCTGGGACGAGACCTCGAACTCGCTGTATCTCGTGCATTCCGCCGGCAAGGCTGCTCAGCGACGGCTTGATTATGTGCCGTCCGGAGAGGGTGCGCTCGGTAAGGTCGCTGAGGCGCGCAGAGCGATCGAGAACGCTAACCTCGCCTCGTTCAGCGCAGAAGATCAGGAATTTGCGCGAACAAATGGCTTTCATTACATCTCCTGCTACCCCTTACTCGCTGGTGGCAGCACGCTGCTGGGAGCGCTTGCCGTTTATACGGAAGCAAGCGCCTCTCCGGCGCTACTTTCGTTGTGGCGGACTTACTTGGAGATGTGCAATATCAAAGTCCCCGACGTATTCGCGGCACAACAGCAGCAGAAGCAGATCACACAGCTCTCACTGTTATTTGAAGCAACCCGCCTCCTTAACTCGACGCTCGATCTCGCTGAACTGCTTGAATTAATCCTCAAGATTGCGCGGCAGGAAGTGAAGGCCGATCGCGGCAGTGTCTTTCTGGTTGACGCCAAACAGAAAGAGCTGTGGTCGATTGTGGCTTTCGGTCTTGATCACCAGGAGATTCGCATGCCATGGGGCAAAGGTATTGCCGGGCATGTTGCCGAAACGGCAGAGACGGTTAATGTAGAGGACGCCTACGCGCATCCAGCATTTGAGCCAAGCTTCGATCAGCGCTTTAATTATCGGACGCGTTCTCTTCTGGGAATGCCAATTCGACACTACACGGGCGAGGTAGTCGGAGTTATCCAGCTCCTTAATAAGACAACCGGGAATCACTTCACAGCCGAAGATGAAGATTTTCTCTCCAAGCTCTCGGGCCATATGGCCATGGCGCTGGAGAATGCGCGCCTTCACCGCGAGTCTCTCGAGAAGCAGCGCATGGAAAAGGAGCTGGCGCTGGCGCGCGGTATTCAGCGGAGCCTGTTACCGGACCAACCCCCAGTCGTTCCGGGCTTTGACTTAGCGGTGGCGAACGAGCCTTGCTTCGAGTGCGGCGGAGACTATTACGACTTCCTTCATCTCGGTCCGCAGTCGCTCTTGCTGGTGGTTGCCGACGTTGAAGGCAAGGGCGTTTCTTCGGCACTGGTGATGTCGAACTTGCAGGCGACTCTGCGGGCGCTGGTGATGCATCTGCATTCGTTGGAAGTCCTGGCTTTGTCGTTGAACGAGATGATCTACAACGACACCAAGTCAGAGAAGTACCTGAGCTGCTTCCTTGGCCTGGTGGACACGCGGCGCAATGGGCTTCATTACATCAATGCCGGCCATGTGCCCCCGATTCTTGTGGACGGGGAGACGGGGACCTGCACGCTTCTGGAAGACGGCGGGACAGTAATCGGTCTATTCCCAAAAACGGATTACACTCGCGGCACTGCACAACTAAAGGCAGGCGACATCCTAGTCTGCTGCACAGATGGGATTCTGGAGGCTTGCAACCAGAATGACGAAGAGTTCGGATCGGAGAAGCTGGCCGCTTCTGTGTTAAAGAATCGCGGTAACACTGCTCAGGGAATCGTCGAGGCCGTGCTGACGGAAGTAAATCAGTGGTGCCACGGCATCCAGGCTGACGACAAAGTGCTGATGGTGATGAAGGTCAACAGCGATGGAACCATCACTCGCAGCGACAGTCCGCTTCCCAAACCCGAACTGAGATAACTGGCCTTACTGCTACTTGCTTCCCACAGCCGCCACTGACTCGGCTTTTAATGGCGTGGCGATCTCCGTCTCTCCCGGCTTTTCCTTTGAGAAAGGATTAAAGTCCGTGTGTGTGTCGTACACGTCCACACCTTCAGTCCGCTTAAGAAAGTTAACAACCAAGTACGTCAACGGTGTCGCCAGAACCTCATAGAGCACTTTGCCAAGATATCCTGAGCCGATCAGGTTCAAGATCAATTTCGGATTCAGAGTGCCGCCGAATGCGAGAAACATGACGATAGTGGTGTCCACAGCTTGCCCCACCACCGTAGATCCCACAGTTCGCGTCCACAGCCAGCGTCCTTCTGTGAGCAGCTTCATTCGTGCCAGCGTGTAGGAGTTCGCGAACTCACCGCACCAGAAAGCGATTAGGCTTGCTGCCACCATCCGCGGAACGAAGTTGAAGATGATTTCGAAGGCATGCTGGTTTGGCCAATCCGGCGCTGGCGGGATGTGAACAGTAACGAAGCCCATGAAAGCCATGAGTCCAGAAGCAAAAAAGCCGATCCAGATTGCGCGCCTCGAACCCGAGTATCCATAGACTTCGGTGAAGACATCCCCAAAGATGTAAGTGATTGGGAAAAGCAGCTGTGCGCCAGAGATCCGGAACGGTCCAATCGCGCAGATCTTCGACCCGACGAGGTTGGAGATCAGCAGCACTACGACGAAGATGTGTACCAGTATGTCGTAATACCGAAAGTTGCCTAGACTCTGGTGCTTGTGCGTGAGCCGCTGGAGCAGGGCCTGGGACATGGAGGCGTGTCTCCATTGTACTGGTAGAGATGCAGCATGCTGCTGCTCTACCATGCTGCTTCTCGGATCTACAACTTCGAGTGCTCCTTCATCGCGGCCAGCACCTCTTCCGCGTGTCCCTCAGGCTTGACCTTAGGGAAGATTTTTGCCACTCGACCCTCTTTGTCGATCAGAAACGAGGTGCGTTCGATTCCGGTCGTCGTCCTGCCATACATATTTTTTTCTTTGAGGACTCCGAATGCTTCGCAGAGCTTCTTGTCTTCGTCGCCCAACATGGAGTAGGGAAGGCTATATTTGTCTTTGAACTTCTTGAGGGCTTTGGGTGAGTCTTTGGAGATGCCCAGCACGACCGCGCCGGCGCGTTGCAGCTTCTCGAATTGATCGCGGAAGCCACAGGCCTCAATGGTTCAGCCCGGTGTGTCAGCTTTTGGAAAGAAAAAGAGGACAACCGGCTTGCCGCGAAGATTTTTCAGGCTCACCGGCTCGCCATTTTCATTTGGGCCACTGATGTCAGGTACCTTATCGCCAATTTCCATGAAGGATTTTTCCTCGCAAAGTTTATTTGCTCATTTATATAGCAGCCGACGATTCATGGTGGGAGCCGCACTCGTCGCCGCGCTGGCGATCAATCCGCTCTCGATACGCGCCCAGCGCAAAAAGAACAGCGGGCCACGAGCACTTGCAGTCGTGACCTGGAACGGAGATAGTTCGACTCCGGAGTCCAGCACCTCTGTACTTACGCCGGTTGCAATTCTCGTGGAAGGCCGATTCTACGATGCCGAACTCTATCAGGCCCAACCCGAGCCGTTGGCAGTTGATGCGGGTGTGATCTACGACATCCTCAAGAATGGAGATCCGGTCGGCACCTTCACTGTCGGCGGAGCACGACAGGATAAAGGAATTTGGTACGGACTTGGTCATTTCGATGCCAAAAAAGAGAAGCAAACTCAGGTCGCGAAGAGCGCCCCGCTGGCTCCTTCAGCTACGACGGAAACGGACGATGATCGACCAAAATTGCGCCGTGGTCCGGCGCCTCCACCTGCGCCGAAAGAGCAAACAGACGCGGTTCTGAACAACATAGATCGCGATCCGGAAAGACCAACTCTGCGACGTCAGACAGCGGAAGAGAGAAAAGCGAAGTCAGCAGCAACGCCTGCGAAAGAATTTGTTCCCCCAGCAATGCATATGGCCGTGGCGGTCTCTGATGCTGGAGGACCTGAAGCGCGTCCATTCGTTTTTCGAGCCAAGCCTGGAGAAACGGATCAATTGCGGGCTGCCATGGAAAAGTTGGCCAGAGCTGAGCTCGACAAACAACGGAAAGCTTCCAAATCTCCCGAGACTAAAGTGGCGACTGGCAGGAGGCCGCGGTCCGCGCCCCAAGCTTCGTCGCCACCTCTGGCGTTACAAGACGCGAAGTTCGGTGTCTTCGACATCAATGGCAACAATGCTCCCATTCTTGCTTACTCTGCAGCGGCAATGGTTGACGGGATAAAGAAGTACATCACGGTTGCCGCATGGGAGGAAATTGATGAGAGCCTGCGCAAGATATTCACGCAAGTCACTGATGATCACCATCTCGACGTCTATCCCCGACTCGAAATCATCGACGCCATCGATGCTCGGGGAAACGGCCGTGGCGAACTTTTATTTCGCGCGTTCGGCGATCAGGGAAACCGATTCGTCCTCTACCATCCTGGTCCGGACAGCCTGGAATTACTCTTCGACAGCGCCTCTGCGCAGAGCGAACGGTAGTTCCCTCAGGCTGCAGTTCCATAAACAGTCGCTCTAAACTGGTTACTCAATATTCGGCGCTTGCAATTGAGCCCAATTACTTACTTCTTATGAGTCCACGTGTAGTCTTGTGACCCATGCACAAAACTGTCCCTGGCCTGAAGCCAGCGCTCGCCCTCTGTTTCTCTGTAACCTGCGCCCTCTCAGCCTTTGCCCAACATTCCCCATTTGAACCTGGCGCTCGCACCCTCGTGGACGCCCACAACTGCTATCCATATTTCGAGTGGTGGACCGATCGCATCGATCGTGCACTATCGGCGGGGGTACCGCTTGCCATCGAGCAAGATCCGCTCTGGTACACCGATCGGCGGACTGGTCGCTCGTGGTCAGTCGTTGCTCATGGCCCTCCAGTCTCAGGCCACGAGCCCACATTGGAGCAGTACTTCTTCGAACGCATTCGCCCTGTGATCGAAGATGTCCTTCGCCATGGTAATCAGGGTGACTGGCCGGTGATCACACTCAATCTCGATTTCAAAACTGAGGAGCCAGAGCATCTGAGAGCAGTCTGGAATCTACTGGACAAATATCGGAATTGGCTGACTACGGCGACGAAGTCCTCTGACGAACGAAAAGTTGAATCGCTCGATGTGAAACCACTGCTGGTGCTCACAGGCGAGTCCGACAAGCAGGCGACGGTTTTCTACCGCGACGTGCCCGTTGGTCAGCGATTGCTGGTCTTCGGCGCGGTTCACACAAATACTAGTGATCCGATGGCTGCGCCTGAGATCCTGGAGCCTGGAGCCGCATCGAACTATCGCCGATGGTGGAACAATAGTTGGGCGGTCGTGGAGCGCGGAGGGCAAGCACAGGCGGGAGACTGGACGCGCGAGGATGAACTGCGCTTGCGCAGTTTGGTCGAACACGCGCATGCGAGCGGACTCTGGATTCGTTTTTACACACTCGATGGAGCCAGCAACGAGGAACTAAGCTGCCACGGCTGGTTCCGCAGCTACAATTTCGGTTCCTTGTCAGCGGCGCAAGAGCGTTGGCGAGCGGCGAAGAAGGCGGGAGTGGATTTCATCGCCAGCGACCAATATGAAGCGCTCCAGAGATTGCTGAAAACACCGTCGGAACCATAAGTCGTGCAAACCTCAAGACTGCTGGCATACAGCAACTCGGCTAGTTTTGAGGGAAATGACTAGCGACCCTCGAATTAGAGTGATCCCCAAGCGACCATGCGCAGCAGTCTATGGCCTCAAGGACCAGCTGACCACGTTACCCCAGAGGACATGCGCCTGGTTTTGCGCGATATCCCCGGCTAATACGGCTTAGTCCTAAAAATCGGCATTTCGTACCAAGGAGCTGCGGTACGGAATCATTTCATTTCCCGAAATTCGTCTGGTTCTGCATGGCATTAAAGATTCAAGCGACCTTCGCCGCCTGTCTTACCGTCGAAAAGTCGAAGCCGCAGCAGATAGCCTGCTCCCAGGAAAGGCAAGGCTAGCTCGATATCGGTAATTGAGTCGCAAACCTCGCTGCGGCATAAGGTTGAAACCCTAATTCCGCGACTTCCTTTAAGCGACCCGAATTTCCCCGGGTTTTGTCTGCCTATCTTGCTAAAATTGTGAGAGTCTCGTGACATTGGGAAGCGCCTATTCTGATCGAACTCGCACCTTCGATTTTGTCGGCCGATTTTGCCCATTTGGCCGACAACGTTTTGGCCTCCATCAAGGGCGGCGCGACTATCGTTCATCTCGATGTGATGGATGGGCATTTTGTGCCCAACCTCACCATCGGTCCTCCCATTTTGAAGTGGCTGCGACCGGTGACCGATGTGGTCTTTGACGTTCACCTGATGATCGAGAACGCGGACAATTTTATTCCCGAGTTTGCCGAGGCTGGCGCGAACTGGATATCTGTTCACCAGGAGGCCTGCGTTCACCTGAACCGGACCTTGGATTTGATTCGTCAGCACGGGTGCAAACCTGGTGTTGTGATTAATCCTGCGACTCCGGTCGAGACACTCTCGGAAGTGCTCGATATGGTGAACCTCGTTCTGGTGATGTCGGTAAATCCCGGATTCGGAGGACAGAAGTTCATTCCCGGCGCGCTGCACAAGATCGCAAAACTGGCGAGAATTCGGCGGGAGCGCGGACTGAATTTCCGCATCGAGGTTGACGGTGGCGTAAGTCTGGAAACAGTGGGTGATGTAGTGAGAGCCGGTGCGGAACTGCTGGTTGCCGGCAGCGCCGTCTTTGATGGGCACGACATCGCTGCCAATGCGCGCAATCTATTAAAAGCAGCGCAGACCGCAGTGCAGGAAAAGAAACAACCTGAAGTAATAAGAGCTTAGAAAGCTGTCTGGACAAGGAATTCATGATTCGTCGCATAACGAAATTCATCGTCGGTTTGATTTTTGTAGTACTGGTAGCAGGCTGCCACCACAATAAGGTCAACAACCCAATCGCGAATGTCGACTCCAAACAGCCGGACAAAGTGTTGTTCGATCGTGCGATGGACGCGATGAAAAAGGGTAAGTACGATGTCGCCCGCATCACCCTGCAAACGCTGATCAATACCTATCCCGATTCGGAATTCATTGCCCGCGCAAAGCTTGCGGTTGGCGACTCATGGTATGCCGAGGGCACGACCGCCTCGTATCAGCAGGCGGAGGTCGAATACAAGGACTTCATCACCTTCTTCCCGCAACTGCCGGAAGCTGCTGAGGCGCAGCTGAAGATCGCCAACATGCACTACAAGCAGATGGAGAAGCCCGACCGCGATTACACGCACGCGATGCGCGCGGAGGACGAATACCGCCAGCTTATGCAGCAGTTTCCCGACAGCAAACTGGTGGCCGAGGCCAAGCAACGTTTGCGCGAGGTGCAGGAGGTGCTGGCAGAAAGGCAATATCGTATCGGACGGTTTTACTTCCTGCGCGAATCTTATCCGGCGGCGGTTGCGCGGCTGAAAAGCCTGGCGGACACTTACCCGCTGTACAGCGAGGCTGACGATGCTCTCATGATGCTCGGCCGCTCGTACGAGGCGGAGGCGGCAATGCTAAGAGCGAGTAAGCTGCCCGAAGCTCCGAAAGTACGCTTAATCAAGCAATACGACGCGGATGCGGCGAAAGCGTACTCCCGGATTATTGAACGATACCCTACGAGCGATCGGGCCGATGAGGCCAAGTCGCGCTTGAAGGAATTAGGACTGCCCGTTCCTACTCCAACGCCCGAAGCCATTGCCCAATACAAGGCGGAGGAACAGAGCCGGTCCGAACTGGGACGCTTCCGCACTATGATGTCGACCTTTCACAAGGCTCCCGATGACCTTGCCCGCGCTGCCAAAGTTGGTGAACCAACACTCATCGAACCCCAGCAAACGAGTGCGCCGCAACTCATTCATGAGGCTAACAATGCCGCTCTTGGCATTAATGACTCTAGTCGCAATGGCACACTTACTCTAGAGAAGACAACAGGTTCCGATGCCACAAAGAGCGATCCGATCCCGCGTTCACAGGCAGCTCCCAGCGCCAACCAGGAATCTACGGCTCCAGCACCTTCGACAAACAGTGGGAGTGGCTCCGATACGGGAATTGGCGAACTGACGCCAAACGCAGCCGGAGGAGCCCAGGCTGGTGAGGATCCTTCTTCAAGCAAGACAAGCGAGGGCGCTTCGGCTTCCAATTCGAATGCTGCAAACGGAGCTACACCGCCCCAGGCACCAGCTCAAGTGAACGAAATTCAGAATGGATCGTCGAGTGAGGCGGCCTCAAGCTCGGGTTCCAAGGATCAGGGAAGTTCTTCGAGCAAGAAAAAAAAGAAGACTGGGTTGAAGAAAGTGGTTCCTTTCTAGACCCATCGTGGGGTAATTCGAAGATCTTATTCCTGCGCGACTCGCGCGAGGAATAAGGATGATTGCAGAAATCCAAGCTTCTGTCCGTGGTCGCTGAACTGGAACGAAGCCCTAGTTGATATCAAACTGTTCCTGGTGCAGCAGAGGATCGCTCTTTACGATGATCGTCTTGCCGGCCAGCTCTTCCATCTCCTGCAGCCAGCGCGCGTTGTTAGCTTTGAGAGCCTTCACGACCTCCGGATTGACGCGCAACATTACGTCGTGCCGCTCCATCTGGTGCGCCATCTTGCGCATCTCGACGTAGATCTCATTGCAGACCGTCTGCACGCTCTTGATCATGCCGGTGCCGCTGCAATAAGAGCATGCTGTTGACAGCGTACGCTCCAGAGATTGCTTTACGCGCTTGCGGGTAATTGCGACGAGTCCGAAGTCGTTGAACTGCAACACCTTCGAAGGCGCGCGATCGCTCTTCAATGCTTCCTCCAGAGCCTGCATGACTTTTTGGCGGTTCTTGCGCTCGTCCATATCGATGAAGTCAATGACGATGATGCCGCCAAGGTCGCGCAGGCGTATTTGCCGGACGATCTCTTTGATGGCATCGATGTTCGTCTTTACGATCGTGTCCTCAAGACGCATCGTCTTCCCGACGTACTTACCGGTATTGATATCGATGGCCACGAGCGCTTCGGTTTGATTGATCACTATGTATCCACCACTCTTCAACCAGACTTTTGATTTCAGGGCATTGTTGATCTCGTCCTGAATCCCGAATTGCTCGAACAGCGGTGTGTCCTTGGTATAGAGCTTGGCGCGTCGCACCATCGCTGGCTGGAAGCGACCGAGGAAGCGCACGATGCGCTCGTACTCCTGCTCGCTGTCTGCCCAAATACTCGTGAAGTTGCTTGTGACCTGATCACGAAGAATGCGCTCGACGAGATTGAGATCGTGATAGATGAGAGCTGGAGCCTTGCTGTTCTCCGATCGTGATTTAATGTCGTTCCACAGGTTGATCAGAAAACGCAGATCGGAACGGAGATCCTCTTCGTTTGCTCCGGCTGCGGCAGTACGGACAATGAAGCCGCCGTGTGCGCTTCCTTTTTCGCTGATAAGAATGCGCTTCAGCCGCTGGCGCTCGTCGTCTGACCCGATCTTCCGCGAGACGCCGACGTGATTCACAGTCGGCATGTAGACCAGGAATCGCCCCGGCAGGGCGATGTGGCTGGTAATGCGCGCGCCTTTTTTTGCCATGGGCTCTTTTGCGATCTGGACCAGAATCTCCTGGCCTTCCTTAAGCAGATCGCTGATGGTCGGCTGAGACTCGCGCTGGATATTGCGACGACCACGCATCGGGCGTCCACGGCGTCCACGACGGAAACGATCCTGCTGGCTGCGCTCGGGGCGCTCAACTCGCTGTTGAAACGAGGCAGTATTCGCCGGCGCTCTCAGTTCGGCGCGGCCTTCTGCTGTCGGATCCTCGCTTTCGCTGTCCTCGCTTGCTTGCTCATCAGCAGACTGGTAATTCGCATCTTCCGAGTCGGCAACTTCTGCCTGCTCAGAAAGATCGTGACCTTGGTCTTCCGGCGTGAAGCTTGCGACCTCTTCTCCCCCAGGATGATCTTCCGCATCTGCTGGCTCACCTTCGCCGAGCCCGAGGCGCTGATTTGCGTGCGCCTCGCGCACCGCTTCGACGAGTTGTTCGGCGTTCTCAGCGTCGAGCGTCTCCTCTTCGAGATCCTCGTAGATTTCTTCATCCAGGTGCTCGCCGAATGGTGTTGGGTCACTCTCCTCTTCGTCGATTACTTCTTCCTCGAGCACGCCAGCACCAAACTCATGGGCAACCTGCGTAGTTTCCTGTGCGTGGCCACCCGCTCCTTCTGCCTGCGCCTCAGGCTCGACAACGGAAGTCGTGTGCTCCTGTGGCTCCAAGTTGCCGAAGACGTGCTCAATTCGTTCCTCAACATCGCTTTGTTCGGCAGAGGAGTAAGAAACGTTCCCACCGGATTGTTCCCTATATGAAACTTCGGTTTTTTCAGGATCGGTCCCTATGGCCGCGGATGCTA
Source organism: Acidobacteriota bacterium (assembly GCA_003225175.1). Taxonomy (NCBI): domain Bacteria; kingdom Pseudomonadati; phylum Acidobacteriota; species Acidobacteriota bacterium. Next base: position 55,299 of record QIBA01000028.1, on the reverse strand, counting down.
TTTCAGATGGTGCCTGTGATGATGTGTTCGCTGTTACTTCATCTTTGCTGCGATACTTGGCCAGCGATTCACCGGGAAGGGCCAACACTGGGGGTCCTGACGGCGCTGGTTGTGGTGTGGAGGATTCCCGTTCGAACCTGCGGTTCGGACGTTCCCAGCGAGATTGACCCTTGGCGTAAGAGCCTTCCCGGCTGGGATATGACTCTCGAGGACTCTGCTCACGTGCCCCTTCCGGCTCCGACACCCGATTGCGATATTTGGAAATCGATTCCCCCGGCAAGACCTGTAACGACGCCATGTTCTGAGCAGGTGCAGCAAGATTTTTCTCCATGGGCGTCTGGCTTTGTGCGGCAGGTTCTGGAGATTCACTGCTTTGCCGTTCGCCGGAAGCAGGAATTTGTTCCGTCTCTTCGGCTCTTTCGACTTGGCGATACTTGGACAGCGATTCGCCTGGCAGAACAGTCGCTTCCTGCTCCGCGCCTTTGGATGCTACTTGAGCTTCCTCGCCCGAAAGAGTTTGCTGAGCCGTGGTTTGCGACGCAGGGTGCTCCTGATATCCACCCCGGCCACGACGGCGGCCGCGGCGTCCCCGCCACCGCCGCGGACCGGGTTCGAACTGCTCAGCATCTCCTGCTGTGTGATCGGCCCCGTTTGTATGCGATTGCGCGGGCTCGGCAGTGTTGCCCTCGACCGACTCCGATTGTTGGCCTTGAGGACGCGCTGACTCCGGCTGCGCCTCTGAATGCGCGCGATTTACGACCTGCTCAAACTCTTCCTGATCTTCCTGTTCCTCGAGGAAGTCAGTAACGTAAAGGAAAGCGTCGCGCTCCAGTCCGATATCGACGAATGCAGACTGCATTCCGGGCAGCACTCGTGTGACGCGGCCTTTGTAGATAGAACCTGCGAGCGTGTATTCGTTTTCACGCTCAAAATAGATTTCGTTAAGTTGCTCGTCTTCCACCACCGCAACTTTGGTTTCGTGCGGGGTGGTTGAAATGAAAAGCTCTTTTGCCATGCTTGCTCCGATGGAGGCAAGCGAGCAACTAGCTAGGAGGTCACAAGGCCTCTGCGGGGAGGAGTATGAGCGCTGCGATGCATTGAAGATCTTGTGGAATAACGAGGTAGGCGCGGGATTCGAAGTCCTGCAGACTTTCGATTCTTCGAATTCTGGAACCTATCGCGATCATGCTCGCGGCCTAGCTGCAAGGACTTGTGGCCACTGTACCGAATCCGCATTTGCGAATCTGGCCGGGCCGTTACCCTGTCCTTCTACAGCAGTGAAGCTCTTGAATCCTCTCCGGCTTGTTTCTCGATTGCCGGTGCCCTCAGCTTTGTGGAGGGCTGAACGTAATATCGTTGACGTCCCGCTGGACGCTAACCCCAGACAGCTCCGGCTGTCCGGGTAAATCAGAAAACTTGATGGTCCGCAGCAGCGGACGTTGCTCGAGGGCTTACCCGGATGCTGAACTTCATTGCCTATCCGTCTAGTTCACGAACCTGCGCATTCGAATGTTATTCACGATGCCCAGGGCCAAAAACGTGAACAAGACTGACGATCCGCCATAGCTCATCAACGGTAATGGAATGCCCGTAACAGGCATAAAGCCAACCACCATGCCCACGTTGACAAGGATATGAAAGACCAGAACCGCTACTACACCCATAATTATCAGAGTTCCGGCCCGGTCAGGTGCGGTTTGTGCGTTTTGAATCAAACGCATCAACACGATGAAGTATAGCAGCAGGACGATCAAAGCGCCTACAAAGCCATGCTCCTCGGCAAAAGCCGCAAAAATGAAGTCGGTATAGGGAATGGGAATAAACGCGCCTTGCGTTTGAGTACCTTTGAGCGCGCCTTTACCTGTTAATCCGCCGGAACCGACGGCAATCAGCGACTGCTGAATCTGATATCCGGAGCCGAGAGGGTCAGCGGCAGGCTCACTGAAACTGGTTAACCGAGCTTTCTGGTACGGTTTAAGCCCCCAACGCCACACGGGATAGATCATTACCGAACCGAGCAACAGGATACCCACCGCGTGCTTGAGCTTGATGCCTCCAAGAAACAGTGCGCAGATCAGGACCGGCACGTAGGTTAGCGCGGTGCCGAGGTCCGGCTGCTTGAGCACCAACGCCATGGGAATTCCGGCGATCAGGAAAGACTTGATGATGTCGCGTAGCGTGACGTCGCGTCCTTCAAGATCCGAAAAGTACTTGGCTAGCGCCAAAATGAGCACAATCTTGATCCATTCCGAGGGCTGGAAGTGCTGACCTCCGGGCAGCTTAATCCAACGCTTGGCTCCGAGTACGCGAGTACCCACCACCGCTACGGTCACGAGGGACAGAATTGAGGCAATGTAGAACCACTGAACGTTCTCGAGCAGCGCCTGATAGTTCACCACGCTCACCAGGAACATGAGCACTAGTCCGGCGATGATCCAGTAGATCTGCTTTTGTTGGAAACCAATGAATTTGGTCTGCCGGGTGGCGCTATAGATTTCCAGTACACCAATGCCGCAGATGATCAGCACAAAGCCGAGCAGCACCCAATCAAAATCGCGAAAAGAGATAAAGCGACGCATTAGTGAATACCAGTCGCAAGCTCCGCGCGAGTAGAGGCGCAGCACACCGCTTTTTTTTCGGATTGGAAAGAAGAGGTCACCGTCGGCAATTCCATCGTGCCTGCCTGCAATCCTTCAGTCTCTCCCTTGGCGCCGTCGCTCCAGATACCCGTAAGCTCGATGGGATGGCCATCCTTATCAACTGCAGCGTAATTATTGTCATGCCGCACGCGACGCTGTTTATCCACAAATGCTTTAATGATCGGAGCCACAAGGCGCGCGGCTAATCTACCGTGCTCTCCGCCTTCAAACAAAATTGCCACCACGACGTCAGGATTGCGCCGCGGAGTCACGCCAACGAACCAGCCGTTCTGTTTGAACTGATCTGCTTTGAGGCCAAGTGCTTTCCTTTTGGCCAGGCTGATCACTTGCGCGCTGCCCGTCTTTCCAGCAAAATCGATACCGGGAAGGTGCGCGCTAGGCGCCGATCCGCCTACATCGACTACACGGGCCATGGCGTTGGTGATTGTCATCCAGTTCTGCGGATCGAAATCGATCTTCTTTACTTCGCGACCGCGATTTGCAACTTCAAGGTACTGTTTTGGGAGCTCATCCGGAAATGCCACATGAGGACGAACCAAGCGGCCTCCGCTGGTGATGGCTCCGAGCGCGCGTGCCAGCTGAATCGGAGTAGTGGTGAGAGCACCCTGGCCGATACCAACCGAAATCACTTCCCCTGCAAACCATTTCTGTTTGAAGACTTTCGCCTTCCACTCTTCGGAAGGCACAATGCCGCTTGCTTCCTGGGTTAAATCAACACCCGTTTTCTGACCTAGGCCAAATTCGTGAGCATATTTCGCGATCTTTTCAATCCCGAGCTTTTGCGCCAGTGTGTAGAAGAAGACGTCGCAGGATTGATAAATCGCCTTGGTAAAATCGACAGCACCGTGTCCAGTTGTTACCCAACACCCGTAGCGGTGACCGTAGAAGACCGCTCCGCCACTACAGTGCACGGTCATATTCTGGGCGATGCCTTCCTGAGATCCAGCCACCGACATGATGATCTTGAACACCGATCCCGGCGCCAGCTGAGCCTGAATGGCTTTGTTGAAGAGCGGCTTGGCGGGATCACTTACTAACGCGTTCCATTCTTTGCTGCTGATGCGAACCGAAAACGCGTTCGGATCGAATGTTGGCCGGCTCACCATCGCCAGTATTTCGCCGGTATGCGGATCCATGGCGACCACAGCGCCATTATGCCCATCGAGAGCCTGCTCAGCGGCCATCTGAATGTCGAGGTCGATTGTCAATTTGAGTGGCTGGCCGGGGGTCGCGGGCTCCGTAGTGAGCGGACCAAGTTCCTTACCATGGCTGTTTACCAGCGTACGGCGTGATCCATCCTTGCCGATGAGGATCTCGTTATAAAACTGCTCAACACCGCTCTTACCGACTACAGCTCCGGGTTGATAAGTCTCAAATTGGGGCGAATTCAAATCCTCATCGCTCACTTCGCCCACATACCCGATCAGGTGTGCCAGGAAACCGTTTTTTGGATAAAGACGGCGCTGCATCATGATCGTGTCCAGCTCGGGCAGCTCATCTCGATGTGCTTCGATGAAGGCTTGCTCGTCCGGCGTGATGTCGTCCTTCAATAGCAGCGGAGTGTTTTGCGGGCTTGCTGTCCGTCGCATGCGTTCGCGAATCTCTTCTGGCGTCATGTGCAGGCCGGTGGCGATCTTGGCGAGATTCGCAGAAGGATCTTTGGGCAATTGCTCGCGAATCAGCAGCGCGGAAACGGAGGGATAATTGTCGACAAGGATCCGGCCTTCGCGATCATAAATCTTGCCTCGAGGGGCCAGAATGGGAACCTTGCGGGTACGATTCTGCTCTGCAAGGCTGCTGTATCTCTCGCTGCCCCGTACTTGCAGGTTCCAGAGACGAACTACGAGAATCGCGACCACGAGCAGAATCACATACTGGACAGAAGCCAGTTTGATTTGCGGAATCTTGTCTTCGCGATCGTACATTCACTTCAACTTCAGTCGGGTGGGAAGCCGCAGAGCGAGTTCAATCTATTTTATCCAACTACTCGGTTTACGAGCCGCGCGAATGACACAAATCCCTACCTAATACGTTACGAACGGACTAATACGATGGCCCGAGATTAACGCTGCTTGGCGCGGTCCATGAGCGCAAACAGCGGCACGGCGACGATGGCATTTGCGAGCGCGGAACCCAGTTCGTGCAGCATGCGCCAATCGGCCGGTATGCCCAGCAGGTGCCGACTAACAATGAAGTAGATGCCATCATGCAGCAAGGTAAAACAGAACATCATCAGGAAGCGCGAACCGGGATTATCAACATCCACCTTCACGCCGATCGAGGAGGCGGCGTAGCCGGCGATCGTTTTCGAGATTCCGTAGATGCCAATAGGCAGATGCGTAAGTGCGTCCTGCACCAAGCCGATCGAACAACCGGTCAGCATCCCCGCCAGTTGATTACGCCGCGAAACCGCGAAGAAGATGGTCACGAGTAGGGGAAGATCGAATAGCTTTAGGAAGGAAACTCGGGACGAAACGTACGCTTGAAAAAAGATCGCGAGCAGGGGAATCCCAATCGTCGCGAGGGCGCTAAATCGGTGTACCTCGATCTGTTCGCGCGATGTGTACGTGAGCGTAGCCACTAATGAGGGTTCTCCTGCGGCTGCGTTGGATCAGTTGCAGATGCTGGTTTAGGTTTCTTCGGCTCCGAAGCTGCCGTATCAGTTCCATTTGCGGCTGGGGAGGCGTTTTGCTTTGCTTCTGCGGCGGTCTCTCCAGACTGGGCAACAGGACCGCTCGTCGGAGTTGTTGCAGGTTCGGAACCAAGATTCGCAGCAGGTTGCTTCTTCTTCGGTGTAGTGGGTGTCGAGGGAACTTCCGTGCCCGGCGACACGGGTTTCTTTGCGAAGAGAACGCTTGTTGTAGGCGGCTCACCCCCAGTTTTGTCAGGCGGCTTGGGAGTAATTGTTGGGAGTCGTTGGGCCAGAATGTCTGCTGCTCGGAGACCCGGTGGAGCCTGTTGCTGCGGCTGTCCCTTGTCAAGGATTTTTGTAATTACCAGAAGTTCTTCGACCTTATCCAGGTTCGCCGAAGGCTTTACCTTTACTTCGAGGAAGGGACCGCCGTCCGGATCTGGACCCGTGCTAAGGACTGTACCGATAGGCAGTCCACGAGGATAAATCTGATCACCACCAGAAGTTATAACTGGCTCACCCGGCTCAATCTTTTCGTCGGCCATGACATGCATGATCTCTGGAATGCCGGAGGAAGAACCGCGCAGGACGCCCCGCAGCCGAGAGCGCTCCAGCATTACACCCGCCCCAGCGGTCGCATCATTAATCTGAAGCACCTGCGCTGAGTGGTTGGAGACCCGCGTCACTTTACCCACGACTCCCTTAGGCGTGATGACAGCCATATCGACGCCAATGCCGTCTTCGGAACCTTTATTGATGTAGAGCACCCGCGAGCGGTCTGTGCCACTTGTGCCGATTACCTGAGCCGCCACCGTCTGCGAAATAAACTTTGTCTTGAATCCAAGCAGTGCTTGCAAGCGCCGCGCCTGTCCGGCATCTTCGATAAGGCTCACTTGTTCCAGTCGCAAGCGGTCAAGCTGCGCCTGCAGGTCTTCGTTTTGCTGCCGCACTCCGCGAAGGTCAACGTAGTTCTGCCACAAATTGTGCATCCCACTGCCAATGGAGGAGATTGCCTTCTCGCCGGGCACGAAGATATGTACGATCCAGACGCGTACCAGCGACATCGACTCCCCAGTAGCGGTTTCAGGACGGCGAACCTGAGTCGCCAGGACGATCACCTGCGCCATGAGCAGAAACAGCAGCACAGTGACGTTCCGGTATCTGGTAAAAAAGTTTTCCATGTAAAGGAATTATTTCACCAAGGAGACACAGAGAGACGGGAGAACAACAAAAAAGGCGCTTCGCCTCCCCAATCTCAGGTTTCGGCCAAGCAGACAGCAAGCTATGGCAAACCACCTTGCGCAACCATCTGGCTTTGCCGAACCACGAAACTGAAACCGAAACGCCGTTATTCCCTGTCGCTCGATCCTGAACCCGTTTCCCAGTGCCTGCGTGTCGCTGAAATCGGCTTTAACTACTCGATCGAAATCTTGCGCAGCAGCTTGAAGTCGCTGAGCATCTTGCCGGTTCCCAGCACAACGCTGGCGAGCGGATCATCCGCAATCGAAACCGGCAACCCGGTTTCCTCGCGAATACGCTTATCCAGGTTCTTGAGCAACGCGCCGCCCCCAGTGAGAACGATGCCGCGGTCGCTGATATCAGCGCTCAGTTCTGGCGGCGTACGTTCCAGGGCAACGCGGATTGCGTTCATGATCGTCGAAACGCACTCGCTAAGAGCTTCGCGGATTTCGCTGTCGTCGACTGTTGCCGTTTTGGGAACACCCTCGATCAGGTTGCGGCCTTTGATCTCCATGGTCAGCGGCTTATCCAGGGGGAAGGCCGAGCCGATTTCGATCTTGATCTGCTCGGCGGTGCGCTCGCCGATCAGCAAGTTATATTTTCGCTTCAGGTAATTCATGATGGCTTCATCCATCTGATTACCAGCCATGCGCACCGAACGCGAATACACGATGCCGGAAAGGGAAATCACCGCGATATCGGTAGTGCCTCCGCCAATATCGACCACCATGTTTCCGCTCGGTTCCGTAATGGGAAGGCCGGCTCCGATCGCCGCGACCATCGCCTGCTCCACCAGGTGAACTTCACTCGCCTTCGCGCGATATGCCGAATCCATGACTGCGCGCTTTTCCACCTGGGTGATCTCAGAAGGAACGCCGATGACGATGCGCGGATGCACCATCATCTTTCGGTTGTGCGCCTTCTGGATGAAGTAGTTCAGCATCTTCTCGGTGACCTTGAAGTCGGCGATTACGCCGTCTTTCATCGGCTTGATCGCCACGATGTTGCCGGGCGTGCGGCCCAGCATCTCCTTGGCTTCCTTGCCGACAGCCTCAACCTCACCGGTGTTCTTGTTGATGGCGACAATCGAGGGCTCGTTGACGACAATGCCTTTGCCTTTGGCATATACCAACGTATTGGCCGTGCCTAGATCGATGGCAAGGTCGCTCGAGAACATGCTGAACAGCGAGCGCATGTTATGCACGCGCGAGTTTTGTGAGCCAAAACCGTTTGACGACATGAATGAACTTCTTTCTATACTTTCGGTTGTTGCCGCTGTCTGGTTTTTTTGCCGGATCCATACGCGGTGCTGGATCCGGATCAGATTTCGCCGTCTGAATCGGTTAAGCGGACTACTGAAAATCAGCTTACGTTAGGTTTGTACCGGAGAGCCCTGGCCCTTACTGCACTACGATCTTCTTCGTTTGCGTGCTTACGCCACCCTTCGTATTTTGTGCCGTTACCGTGATCACGCTCTCGCCCACCGGGAGCGGAGGTGTGTAATACCGAAACGTTCCATCTCCGCCGACGACTGGAACTTCTTCGCCATTCACCATTACCCGCGCGCTCGGATCGGTCTTGCCGCGCACCTCAATGACGTGTCCGTGCTGCACCAGCGGATCTAATTCCAGAGCAAGCCCTGTATTTCCTGACTGAGCAATAATCGTGAACTTGTTGTGCTCGCTCTCGACCGATTCCTTGCCTTGAGCATCCATGGATTGCACAGTCCAGTAGTACGCGCCCTCCGCTAGTCCGCTCAGCTTGAACTGTGGCACATTCACTGTCTTATCCTGGACCAGCTGTGTAAAGTACGGGTTTCTGGATAACCGAAGGTGATATGCGCGCGTGTTTTGCATTGGCGTCCACGTGAAATCAACCTGGCTCGAGTCCTTCGCCGCGAATACCGGCAACATGTTCGCTGGAGTAATCAAAGTAGGAGGACCTACTTCCTTCACCCGTGTCATCTTAGGATCTTCCGCCTTGAACGAAACCCGTTCGTAGCTGCCGAGCTTTACAACTTCGCCGTTGCGCAGAACATTACCCGAACCTTGTTTCAGCAAGATCGTGTGATCATTCTTAAGATTGTCATTGTGCACTTGCGCCGAGCTTTCGGGTGAGATGCTCGCAGTGGCGCCGGCAACAATCACTCGAGAAGTGGATCCCTGTGAATAAGTAGCAGTAGCGAGATCAACCGTTCCGGTAGTCACCTGCACGGCAACTTGCGTCTGCTGAGCTTCATTGGTCGAGTTTTCCTCGATGACGATCAGTGATTCCTGCTGGATGGTGTAGTTGGTGCCGTCGGCGAAGACAACCTTCGCAATTCCTTCCGGCCCGGTCTGAACCACGTCACCCTTATTCAGAGGCATGTCGTAGCTCGCGTTTGCCCAAAAACTGCTGTTGTTTCTCTTTACGCGGACAGTGCCGTCAATGTTTGTGAAGTGAGCCTGCTGCTGGCCGGCTTCCTTAGCAAGCGCGCGAGTCGGAGAATCCAGATGCAACATGTCCACGACGTCAGCGACGAGAGCCTTGGTCTGCTGAGGAAAGAGGAAGTAGCTGACGGCGCTGACCAGAGCAACGAGAAGCAGAATCGTCAGCAACACACTGCGGTACGTGATCGTGATGTACCGGATGTAACTCCGCTCGTCTTTGGGTTTGGGGCACACTTTTGTTGCTTGACTTTTCGGGACGGATCAAAGCGAGAGTACCACAAGAAAAAAGGCCCTCAAAAGGGGCGAATCCCTTAATAGTCACCAAAGTTTCAACACAAAACCTTAAGTCGGAAGGGAGATGTACGAAGGTAATGGGAGATGGCTGTCGGCATCCTGCAATGGGCTTTCGGCCAGCCAACAGCATGACTCCGAGCTGTTCGTGAGCAGTGTAACCAGCACTGACTAGACTCTCGGTTGCGTTCCTCTTGGTCGATTTGGAATCGCTGTCGGTCGTCAGCCGCGTGATTTGTTTCGCATCATGCCAATTGGGAGAAAGCCGAACAGCCGAGCGCCGATAGCCGCTTCTGATACGATTAAGAGTTTTGCATTTCTTCCCAGGACTTCCAGCTAGATGGCCGCAAGAGTCTACAAGAACCTGATCGGAGGCGAGTGGCTTGAATCGCGCTCCGGACAAACATTCGAGAATCAAAACCCTGCTAATGTCAAAGATATTGTCGGCATTTTTCAAAGATCCAATAAAGACGATGTGAACGAAGCGGTTGCGGCCGCTGCGAAAGCTTTCGAGCGTTGGCGACTCACTCCCGCTCCTCGCCGTGGCGAGATCATCTATCGCTGTGCCCAGATTCTCCAGGAGCGAAAGGAAGACTGCGCGCGCGACATGACTCGCGAGATGGGAAAGGTTCTCAAAGAGACTCGCGGCGATGTTCAAGAAGCGATTGATACTGCTTTCTACATGGCCGGGGAAGGCCGCCGCCTCGACGGCCATACGGTTCCTTCCGAACTCCCCAACAAGTTTGCGATGGCAGTGCGTGTTCCTCTCGGAGTTGTCGGCATGATCACACCGTGGAATTTCCCAATGGCAATTCCTTCATGGAAGATCTTCCCTGCGATCATTTCGGGAAACACGTGCGTCATCAAACCTGCAGAGGACACGCCGCTCTCTACTTTGAATCTAGTCCGCGCTCTCATGGATGCGGGACTTCCGCCCGGCGTCGTGAACATTGTTAACGGCCATGGTCCCGAGGCGGGGGCGCCGCTGCTCGAGCATCCGGACGTACGTGCGATCTCCTTCACTGGATCGAGCGACGTCGGCCGCACTATTGGCCAGACCGCAGCCCGCCATTTCAAGCCGTGCTCGCTGGAGATGGGGGGCAAGAATGCGATCATCATTCTGAATGATGCAAATGTCGATCTCGCGATCGATGGCGCGCTCTGGGGCGGATTTGGTACCACCGGTCAGCGCTGCACCGCCGCCAGCCGTGTAATCGTGCAAAAAGGTGTATACAACCAATTCACCGATAAGTTCGTAAGCCGCGCAAAAGCAATGAAAGTCGGCGCCGGCATCGACGAGCAAAACGACATGGGCCCGCAAATCAATCAGCAGCAAATCGAGACTACACAAAAGTACATTGAGATTGGCAAGAACGAAGGAGCAAAGCTGCTTGCTGGTGGGAATCGCATCACCTCGGGCGGTCTCGGCGATGGATATTTCTGGGAACCTACGATCTTCGGAGATGCTCACGGAAAAATGCAAGTTGCGCAGGAAGAGATCTTCGGTCCGGTTGTTTCGCTGATTCCAACCGACAGTCTCGAGCAAGCGGTCGAGATTTCGAACGGAGTTGCCTATGGCCTTTCATCCGCGGTGTACACACGCGATGTGAACAGAGCATTCAAAGCCATCCGTGACCTGCAGACTGGCATTACATACATCAACGCGCCAACGATTGGCGCAGAGGTGCACCTGCCATTCGGAGGCACGAAAGCTACCGGCAACGGACATCGCGAGGGTGGGATTGGCGCAATCGATTTCTACACACAATGGAAGGCGATCTACGTGGACTACTCTGACCGACTGCAGCGCGCCCAGATCGATACTGGGGAATGATTTGATGCACCACGGAGACACCGAGTCACAGACGAAATCAGAGATCAAACCACAAAGGACACTAAGGGACACGATGATGCAAGGCAGCTTGGCTTATTTCCTTCGTGGCCTTCATATTTAGCTTTTCCTCTTCTCCGTGACTCGGTGTCTCCGTGGTGAAAACGATTTTCGAGGCATACGATGATTATTGGCGTACCGAAGGAAGTAAAAGATCACGAAGCAAGAGTTGGGATTGTGCCCTCCGGAGTGAAAGCGCTTGTCGAGGCAGGCCATCGAGTTCTGGTCGAAACCAAAGCGGGCGAGCTTTCATCCATGCCCGACCGCGACTACAAACAGGCCGGGGCTGAGATCGCCGGGTCTGCGGCAGAAGTGTGGAACCGCGCCGAAATGGTGGTTAAGGTTAAAGAACCGATCGAGCAGGAAGTGCAATTCTTCCGCGATGGTTTGGTGCTCTTTACTTATCTTCACCTCGCTCCCATTCCGGATCTCACCGATCATCTACTTAAGAAGAAGGTGGTGGGCATTGCCTACGAGACGGTCACGGATCGGAACGGCACCTTGCCCCTGCTCACGCCAATGTCCGAGGTTGCTGGACGCATGTCGGTCCAAGTTGGCGCCAGCTATCTTGAGCATGAAAAGGGGGGACGAGGCATTCTGCTCGGGGGCGTTCCCGGAGTGGCACCGGCGAAGGTCACAATCATTGGCGGCGGCATCGTTGGTATTAATGCAGCCAAGATCGCTCTCGGAATGGGCGCCGATACCGCAATCATCGACATCAATCTGAACCGCCTGCGCGAGCTGGACGACATCTTCAACGGACAAGTACGTACACTGGCTTCGAACTCCTACACCATTGCGAAATCCTGCGCCGAAGCCGATCTCGTAATAGGGGGCGTGCTCATTCCCGGCGCCGCAGCTCCAAAGCTGGTCAGTCGGGAGATGGTCAGTCACATGAAGCGTGGGGCAGTCATTGTCGACGTCGCCATCGATCAGGGCGGCTGTATCGAAACAGCCAAACCGACAACCCACAGTAATCCCGCCTACACAGTGGATGGAGTGGTCCACTACTGCGTAACCAACATGCCCGGCGCAGTACCACACACTTCGACGCTGGCGCTTACGAACGCAACTTTCCCTTACGTGCTAAAGCTCGCGAACCATGGCGCGCAAGCGGCAATCAAGACTGATCCGGGAATCCGCGAAGGCGTAAACACCTTCCAGGGATATCTCACGTACTCGGCCGTGGCGGAGTCGCAGCGCAAGCCGTTCAAGGCGGTAAAAGACTTGGTTGCATAGATTCGTGGAGACGCGGCATGCTGCAGGCTTGTCCACATTAGGGTTTTTCACGTCGCCAATCTGACAGGCCGCTCCCCATCAGACTCAGGAGCAAAGTTGCGTCTCTACCGAGGCGCCAAGGTGAAGACTAGGATGCCGTCCTAGACGTGCGTTGGTGAACAGAGAGCCTTGGAAGGGCGGCATCCTTCTTGTTGGCGAAGCCAATGCCGTCACCTCCGGCACTTCGGTCTTTCCTTTTTTCGACCCAACACTTTCTCATACCGTCGCTCCGCGAATCTGGGGCTAATGACTCGTGATTCAAATCTGCGTTTTTCCGACCCAAACAGAGCGCAGCATGCGCCTCCTATGCTGTCGAAGTGACTGTCGTACGCGCCTTCCCAGCCGTCCTATAATTTCTTCAGCACCGTGCCTGCAAGCAACTCCAAGCCAGTCGAGCGCAAGGCCCTCATCATCGGTCTTGGCATCGCTATCGTTCTTCTCTTTTTTGTATTGGTCTCGCAGCAGGCTTTTAATCTGACTTTTCTCAGCCCGGGCGGCGTACAGCAAACTGTCCTCCTGACAGCACTCTCCGCGCTCGTGTTCCTGCTCTTCGTTGCGCTCACGTTCGTGCTGCTCCGAAACTTGCTCAAGCTGCTGGCAGAGCGCCGTATCGGCGTGCTGGGTTCGAAGTTCCGCACAAAGATGGTCTTCGGCGCGCTGCTGATGTCGTTCACGCCGGCGCTCTTTATGTTCCTGTTTACGTACCTGCTGACGAATCGATCTATCGATCGCTGGTTCTCGCGTCCGGTCCAAAATCTCCGTGAAGGTTCGGAGCAGGTTGCGACGCTCTTACTCGGGTATGCAAAGGACAATGCTCAAGCAGAAGCACAAACGCTGGCCAACAACGCTCGAATACAGCGATCGTTCGATTCCGGAGACTTTGCGCTGGCAAATGCTGTGCTAAGCGAATACCGGCCTGCGTTGCAGGGCGGTTTTGCCTTCGCGTTGCGTGGACACGCTCCAGTGGCATCCATCAATTCGCCAGCAGGATGGCAGCAAATTGGCGGATCGATGATCGAAGCGCTCGGTGCGCACCGCCGTTTCAGCTGGGGCAATCTTGCGTATGCGCTTGGCGAAAGCGATGTCGGAAGAAATGGCTTAATCATCGTGGCTATTCCGCTGCCGACGAACTTTGACGCCACTATGCTGCGAATCGCCGAGAGCCAACGTAATTATCAGGAACTCGCAACCGCAGGTAAGGCAGTGCGTCGGGCATATATTCTGCTGCTCCTCCTGATCACCGCCCTTGTACTCTTTGCGGCTACATGGCTGTCGCTGTTCATTTCGAAACTTGTTACGCGACCGGTGGCTGCGCTCGCTGAGGCTACTCAAGAACTCTCGCAGGGACACTTCTCCTATCGTGTGGCCGTGGCTGCTGCAGACGAGCTCGGTGAATTGGTGGCCTCATTCAATCGCATGGCTGCCGACCTAGAAGAAAGCCGGACAAAGATCGAGCACTCCTCACGCGAACTGGAACGTGCGAATGCCAACATTGAACATCGCCGACGCCAGACCGAAATCATCCTGGAGAATATTCCCACAGGCGTGTTGTCTTTGGACGGAGCCGGAAGAGTCGCCCACGCGAATCCCGCGTTCGTTCGACTCCTTAAATTCAGAGACGAATCCACAGCAACGACCTCCGCCGAAAATTTTGAAGGCGCTTCTCTGCGCGATATCTTCGGCCCCGAAATCTCCGCGCAGATGATTCATCTAATGCGCAAGGCCGACCGCATGGGTACAACCACAAGCCAGTTTGAGCTCAAATCGGGCGCGGGAGTACTCAATGTCGCCATTACAGTGGCATCGATGCGCATCGACCGACAGAGGCTCGGCTATGTTCTTGTCTTTGAAGATTTCACGGAACTGTTGCGCGCGCAAAAGCAGGCAGCCTGGCGTGAGGTCGCCCGCCGCGTTGCACACGAAATTAAGAACCCGCTCACTCCAATCGCACTCTCAGCCGACCGCATTCGTCGCCATTTGGAACGCGGCACTGCGCCGGATGAGAATTCGATCGCAGTGATGCACGGCTGCGCCGGAACCATCGCGAATGCGGTCGAAACCGTTCGTCAGCTCGTAGATGAATTCTCCACGCTCGCGCGTTTTCCTACTGCACAACCTCGACCCAGCGAGATCAATGCGATTATTGAAAGCGCTTTGCAACTGTTCAGCGGACGCCTCGACGGAATCACAATTCAGACACACCTCGCGCCTGATCTGCCGGTAGTACTCGCCGATCCTGACGCGATGAAGCGAGCAATCGCGAATCTCATCGACAACGCCGCCGAGGCGCTGCAGGAGTCCATGGTGCGAGAGATTTATATCTCCACATTGCTCGTTGAAAGTCGCGATTCGGTAGAGATTGTGATCGCCGATACCGGCCACGGAATCACCGACGACATGAAGGAACGCCTATTCCTGCCGTACGTATCGACGAAGAAACGCGGCACGGGCCTCGGACTCTCTATCGTCAGCCGCATCATGCAGGAGCACAACGGCTCAATTCGTATCGAAGAGAATCAGCCTGTTGGAGCTCGTTTCATTTTGGAACTCCCGCTTGCCGTGGAAGCGACCGCAATAGGCTAGAACCGGTCGGCATCGGTCGGAGTCGTCGCGGCATACCAATCCGTTCTTATCTGCCGTTTTTCCGAAACAAAGACATTTGCCTGCCCTCGGCCTGGCGGCTTTGATCATCGAAGACTGTGCGTCCGCCAATCGATTTTGAAATTCTCTTCTCGTGAGCAACGACCTCGGGCAGATCTGCTTCAGGCTGTAATTGAGATTCAATTCGGCGCACGAATGCATCCAGACGCTTGAAACCGTCCATCTTGTCAGGATCGCCCAGCTTGGCTGCCTGCAGTCCGCGGCGGAGCACCGCAATCGACTCGTCGTAGGTTTTGAGTGGCACCGGAAATGGATGCCCGTCCTTGCCACCGTGCGCGAAGGAGAAGCGCGCAGGATCGGAGAAGCGGCTTGGAGCGCCGTGCACCACCTCGCCTACCAGCACGAGTGATTGCAAGGTACGCGGCCCGAGCTTCTCCAACAAAAGCAGCGATGCGAAATCCTGGAACTCTCTTTCATAAGCGAGAGCGAGCACCGCGCCAAGACGCCTCAAGTCCACATCAGAAGCCCGAACATTATGGTGGCGCGGTAGCGAAAGCTTGCGCACTGTATCGAGTGTTGTCTCGGGACGCTCCCGTATGATTGAGAGCAGAGCGGATTGCGCCGGCGCCGCCTGCGCGTCCACCAAGTTCATGATCACGCCCTGATGTTCGCCGATAATTGCGGTATGTGGCTCGGAGACAAAATCGCGCACTGAAGCCGAATGCCAGTGATAACGCCGCGCCATACCAGTACGGTCGTTCATGCCCTGCTGCACAACCGCCCACTCACCGCGATTGCTCAAGATGAAAGAGTGAAGATAAAGCTGGAAACCATCGGCGATGGCGTTGTTATCCACCCGCGCCGTGAGCCGGCTGGCGCGGACGAGACGGCCACCGTCCAAGCCAGTGTCATCGGCGATTGCCCGCAACTCATCGGGAGTCCTGCGCGAATGCCGTCCGCGCCCACCGCAAATGTAGATTCCCAACTCCGTCGAGCGCGGATTGATGCCTCGCTTCAAAGCGCCCAGCACAGAGGTCGTGATCCCCGACGAGTGCCAGTCCATTCCCATCACGCAGCCGAGAGCCTGGAACCAAAACGGATCGCTCAACCGCGACAACAGCTCGGCAGTCCCATGATGGTAAAGAACACTCTCGACGATGGCCGTTCCGAGCGTAGTCATGCGCTCAGCAAGCCACTGAGGCACACGTCCGCCATGCAGAGGGAGATCGGCAACTCCGGAGCGTTTCACTATGAATTAGGGTACAGGGGATGAGGGATGGGGAACAGGAAAGATGCAGAACCCGTTACCAGAGCAATCTTCTCGGATAGTTGCGACAATTCATTCACTTATATCAGGCAGCCAATTCATCTTACGTTCGCCACGATGAGGAGCTCCAACGGCAAACCCGGGTTAAGTTTTGCCGTGGGTTGCGTTTTTGCGATCGGCACCTTTCCGTTCTGCCGGATCTTTAGGAACGCAGTTGTTGCGGGTATTCTTCGCCAGGAACCTCAATCGAGTTGGGCAAATTTCCTGGCGGTGCTACTGGCCATCTGCATTGGCATCGCGTCGCTCGCTCAGCGTTTCTGCTTATGAGCGGAGACTCCTCTATTTGAGTTTCGAAAGTTGTCAATGATCCCAAATTGGGGCAAACAGGATAATCATCACCTATCATGGTTGCATGAGCGGCACGGGTGCCAGACCCTACAAAGACCTCCGCAGGAGCACACGAGTACCAATTCGCGTGCGCATTGAGGTTCAATCCACGGGACTCTCCTGCGATGGAGAAACCATCGTTGTGAACCTGCATGGAGCTCTGGTGAAGACCTCCAGCCAACTGGAGCTTGGAGCCGGAATTAACGTACACGTCCAACTCACGGGCAAGGCTGCAGCGGCGCGAGTTGTCTTTGCCAGCCGCCAGAGCGCTCTGGAGGTCGGCATCGCACTCGATCACCCCCAGAATATTTGGGGCGTCTCTCTGCCACCGGCCGACTGGACAGAAGAAGGCGAGCGATAATGCACGGTTAGTCACCGGGCGCCACCTTCGGGATTCATGCGATTTAGAAGAAGCAAGAGCAGAGCGGAATTCACTGAGTCTACAGCTTCCGCTTCTTTCGCCTTTCCAAACTCCACGTCCCCCAGAACCAGCCAGCAACCAACAGCACACCAGTCAGTAAAACAGGATTTGCCATTCTCATAAAAAGTTCAGGAGTGTGTATCGTGCGATTGTGGTTCTCACTTCAGGGTTGCTCCACGTTGATATTTAGTCGAGGGTTCTACCGCTTGACTCGGGTACTCTTCACGCCACTTCCTTTTGCGCTCCGGTCGGCAGCCACGGAATCGACTTTGACGCCCACACACTTGAGGGGTATTGCGCGCGAAGATCCTCTGCAACTCTGCCGAGAACGGTGTGGTCATTGGTCGCTTTGTAATGCGCTACTGCCCGCCAATACATCGCCCCGGGAGCGGAATGGGTTTCCCCCAAGCCCGTGATCACATCGTTGTACCAGCGTTCCGCATCGGCGTATTGCTTGTGCACGAACGCGATACGGCCGAGACCGCTCTCGAGAGCAGCAAGAAAGTCGTCATGCGGCAAATAGCCTTCTATACGGACTCGTTCTTTGCCCTCGCGGTCGAATAGCAGCACACTCGGGGTCCACACCGCGTCAAAACGGTGGAACCATGCTGGATGTTCCTTGATATGAGCCTTTACAGGAATGAAGTTCTGGTGGATAAACTCGGCGGTCCTTTGTTCATCATATGACTCGGCATCCAGCCGAGTACAGGCGCCTCACGCTGGCGCCGCACTAAAGTCGATCAGAATGGACCGGTTCTTCTCATGGGCGGCAGCTAATGCCTGATCAACATCTGTACTCCAATTCACACTCATATTCTCCTCCTGCTCTGCACTGAATCTTGGTTCATATTTTATTCCGAAACCAGAATGGCACCCGTGATCGTCACGGAGAAGGACCGATCGCCATTCTGCTTTGCTCGTTAAGAGGAAAAAGGGCACCAAGAGTGCCGCATTTTGCGGCAACTCGCACGAGAGTAGCAGGGCGGATTGCGTTGGAGACTGTCGCCCTGAAGAGATTTAAAGGGCGTGTAAGGGGCTTGGACTTCTTCCTAAATCTTCGCGTAAAGCCGGACTGTATAAGCAGCTACCGCTGAAATAACCTGGGATCCTCGGTTACCCAAGCGTCACCGGCCCGGGAACGATCCTGCGAAAAGTTACGCCATGTGGAAAGCGTCATCGAAAGCTTTTGAAGGGGAGCATCCTAATTCGCAAGTAGATTGTAAAGATATTCATCCAGGAGAGAAGTAACATGGCGAAGAAACGAATCGATGCGGCTGTGCCGGAAAGTCAGTCATTGCTGCGGGTAACCAAGCAAGCTGAAGGAGTGATTCCCCTATTGGCTCAACCGTCGCCTGACTTGCAACAGAACATTCGGGAGCTGGCGTATCGGCTGTATGAGGAGCGGGGTCGTGAGGACGGCAGAGCCGAAGAAGATTGGATCCAGGCGGAATCCATCATGTTTAACAGGAAAGAAAAGCTGGCCGCATAAAGCACTCCACTGTAGTCTCACGCCGGATCTGCCCGAGGCATAGGGGCGTCTGCAAGTGAACGCCAATAACTAAGAGATAAGTACAGGCCGTAGGCTCACGTTCCAAGACCATGCAAAAACGAAGGTCCGGCCTGTCTGAGAGGCAGCCAGCTGGTCCGCACAATCAGCGTCTTCGTTTTCCACGGGCTGAATTGACGCCAAAGCAGGATTGGTCCAAAAATCGCGTGCATTTCTGGCCTTCATTTCCTCTCGTAGTGACTCTGCGTTTGTTTTTCCAGGAACCGAATAGATGCTCTCCGCGATTATTCGCCCATAATGGTAACCACAAGGGTCCGCTTCCTTTCGCGCACGTCGCATTCAAGGTGGAAGATCTGTTGCCATGTGCCGAGCATCAGCTTGCCGCCTGCTATGGGTAGTGTCAACGACGGACCCAGCAGAGTGGCTTGCAAATGCGAGTGGCCGTTACCGTCGTGCCATGCCTGTTCATGTCCGTAATTGCGACTCGGCGGAATCAGCTTGTTCAGAATCGCCGGCAAGTCCTTCTCCAGTCCCGGCTCAAATTCAATCGTCCCTACGGCGGCGGTACTGCCAACATTGAAGATATTGACGACACCCGTTTTGATGTTCGAATGCGCGACTGCTGCGGCGACATCCTCGGTCAGATCGTGCATGTGTCCCTGGCCGGAGGTGGAGATAGTGAGTTGATGTTGAGAAATCATAGGAGACACAGAGCAGGTTACAAGGGCAAGGAAAGATCACAAACCTCAGTCTGCTTGTCATCTTTATCCTTGCATTTCTCGATATTCCTAAGAGAGAACGGATTAGTTCCACACGATGCTTGTGCTCTGGGCGGTAATTCAAGTCAAGATACGTGGAAGGAGAATCCCAATGGTGCGTTCGTGAATTGGCATCCAGAGGTTTCCTGCGAGTCTTTTGCGGGTGATACCACGAAGTAAATCGGAGCGGAATGGGCTGCACCTGGAAGGGGAGCCTCTCGGGATGGGAATGGAGTGAAAGGACGGAGGGGACCCTTCAGTTCGCCCCATCCTGGGGTATCTCTCAAAATAATAGAAGAGTTGCGATTGAGCGCTGTGAAGCTGACGGCTCGAATTCTGAATTACATTCCGGTCATCACGCCGGTCCCGCTGCGCGCCCATACTGTGCGCAAATACTTATGGGGATTCACCGGGGTGTCCTGGATGCGGACTTCATAGTGAAGGTGCGCGCCCGTGCTGCGTCCGCTGGATCCTACATAGCCGACCACATCTCCGCGATGGACTGTTTCTCCTTCGGCGGCTGCGTATCCAGACATGTGTCCGAAGAGAGTTGTGATTCCGTGGCCGTGATCGAGGATGATCGTTCTTCCATAGCCGGTGATGTAGGTAGCGGCTCTGACCCTGCCATCGGCTGGTGCGATGATGGGCGTTCCAAACGGCGTCGAAATATCTACACCGGTATGGAAGGCGCCTTCACCGTTGAACGGATCAATGCGTTCGCCAAACGATCCGGTCACAATGCCTTCAACCGGCCACAACGACGGAGCTGCTGCCAGGCGCTCCCAGTCACTCGTGCTTAGCGTGCCAATGTGTCCGTAGCTGGCCGAGATTCCTGCACCGGCAACTCCGGACATTGCGGTGTTCTTCAAAATCGATAATTGATCGATCGAATAATTGACCTGTTGCGTTTTGATCTCTTCAGGAACGGCTGTCTTGAAGTCGGTCTCAGTTTTCAGGCCATATAAGGCGGAAACTTCGCTGGCGAGCGATCCGAGCGACGCAACCTGGACGTCCTTCTCCTTGGCCACCTGCTCCAGCTTGTTGTAATTGGCGCTGAGGGCGTCCTTCTCAACCTTGAGCTGATTGAATCGCGCCACCTTTACCAGCATGCGGGTGTAAGAACCGGCCATGCCGGTGATAGTGAGCATGCCGATAAGCGCGCCGGCGATAAACATGTATAGGTAATGCAGAGGGATAGGCATTTTCACGAGTTCGCCGTCGGCGTCTCGCGCGACAAACATGATGTAGTAGCGCTTCCGCATTACCACTCCAAAGACCGGATTTTCTTCGAGCTGCCCTTTTTTCTTACTGCTCAGAGGAGTCACCCTGGTTGGGGATCAAGCGCCTCTGCCGGTTGTCTTGACGATAGTGAGCTTTTAGTTTGCGGGGGGTTTAATGCCTCCCCGAACTCAACGTGCCAGACCAACCATCGGGCCTGCGGCCAGAGATATTTCTAAATGCAACGGCACGTTAACAAAGCAGCTTCTCTGGTGTCAAACACTAAAGTGAGGTTACTTGAGTAACCTTATTTGTTTTCAGCAAGTTATAAATTAAGGCTTTACTCGGAAGAGATCGAAATGCTAGGCCTCGACACTTTGCAGGATTACTGGCGAAAGGACTGCTTAAGACTTTAAGGGTAGGAGCTGCGCGCAAAATCGACGGAACTCAGACCCACTATGGCTTGCGTTTGGCAGTATGCTGATGAATTCTGGTTAGTCGGATTGCTTAGCTTTGTGCTTCGTAATTTCGGCTCTCAGCCATCGTCGCCTTGATCCCTGAACGCCAACTTCTGAAGTGGTTCCGCAGCCTCAGGCAATCCAAGAATCCCGAAGTGATGCTGGGAATTGGTGACGACTGCGCTGTACTGAGCCTTCCTCCGGGGCAGGAAACGCTGGTCACAACCGACTTCAGCATTGAAGGGATTCATTTTCGCCGCGATTGGCAGTCGCCCGAGTCTATCGGGCATCGCTGTCTGGCGCGCGGGCTGAGCGACATCGCTGCCATGGGAGGCACGCCTGCCGCCGCATTCCTATCGCTCGCTTTGCCGGCGAGACTTTCCCCAGCTTGGCCTGATCGATTTCTTGAGGGACTCCTCGCTTTGGCCCGCACCCATCGAGTCGAACTTGCCGGCGGAGACACGGCGGAGTCGCCTGGCGGAGTGGTGGCAGACATCATAGTTGTCGGAAGGGTAAGGCGCGGACGGGCCCTCCTGCGCTGCGGCGCCAAGCCGCGCGATCTTATTTACGTAACCGGAGATCTGGGTGAATCCGCCGCCGTGCTGCACCTTCTTGGCTCGGGTAGGATCAAGAAGCGCGATGTCTTTTCTCAGCCAAGAGTTGCGGTAGGCGAATGGCTGGTCCGAAGAGGAGTTGGAACCTCAGCTATCGACATCAGCGATGGCTTCTCAACCGACCTGAGTCATCTCTGCGAGGAGAGTGGCGTCGGGGCAGCAATCGAATCGGACAAAATTCCGATCCATATGGAAGCCCGGAAGCTGTCGCGAAACGAGCGCGGAGGTGAGCAGGCCAGCCGCCTTTCTCTGCAACTCGCGCTACACGGCGGCGAAGACTACGAACTCCTGTTCACCGCGTCGAGGTCAAAGCACATCCCAGAACGGATCGCTGGAGTCAAGGTCACAAGAGTAGGCGAGGTTCTCCGCGAAAGGAAAATGTACTTGGTGCAGAATGGGAAGTGCGCAATCCTAATGCCGCGAGGCTGGGAACACTTCTCCGCCGCAAAAAAGTCTGCTCACTAAAACCCATCGAGCAGAGGCACGGCTTTATCATCGCTGCCTATTTGAGCGACTTTTCCAGCCAGGTGACATCCCAAAAGCGGCCGAGTTTGTGTCCTACTTCTGTAAAGGTTCCAATCTGACGGAAACCGAAACGCTGGTGCAATGCCATGGACGCGGGATTTGGCTGTGCGATTCCTGCCACCACGCGATGAACATCCTCTTTCCTGAGGAGGAGGAGCAGTTCAGTGTAAAGCTTTGTGCCAACACCCTTTCCGACCATATTGGGACTACAAGCGACGCTGATTTCTACGGTAGTTTCATAGGCCTGCTTAGGACGAAAGCGTCCGGTTGCAGCGTAGCCGAGGAGGCGCAAGTCTCTGTCTTCAGCGACCAGAATCCGATAGCGCTTCCCGTCGGAGTGTTCGTTAAACCACCCTATGCTCTGCTCGGGGGTAAACCTCCGGAGGTCGAAGGTGATGTGCGTGGTTTCGATGTAGTGATTCTGAATTTCGGTCAGGCGCGGCAAGTCGTCCAGTGTGGCAAGTCGCACGTTAATGGAGCGATCCATATTCGCAGCTGATTATTCACTACCAGCTTCGAGCTTCCACTCCAGAAAACAGAATTCTCGCCTAACCTGAAACCGCATGGAGCACAGCAAAGTCTCTACTGTTCCAGGTTATTCCTGGGGTTCGACCGTTGCACCGCTGGGGACTATGGGCTGGGGACGGGTTGGCGTACGCGTGTCGACACGTGGGCCGTTGGCCGCTTGCTGTACTGGCGGGCCATTCTCATGGCGCGGATGGTAGGCCGCGCGTTCATCGAATTTGCCAAAGATCATTTTTCCGGCGGTGGTCTGGAGCACTGAGGTGACCGCAATGTCTACATTCTTGCCGATCATCTTGCGCGCATTGTCAACCACAACCATAGTTCCGTCGTCGAGATAGGCAACACCTTGGTTGTATTCCTTGCCCTCTTTCAGGATGAACACGCGCATGGCTTCGCCGGGCAACACGATCGGCTTAAGCGAGTTCGCCAGCTCGTTGATATTCAGCACTTCCACGCCCTGGAGCTGCGCGACCTTATTGAGGTTGAAGTCGTTGGTGATGATCTTGGCTTCGTAGAGCTTGGCTAATTCGATGAGTTTTAGGTCTACTTCGCGGACCGAGGGAAAATCGTCTTCGACGATCTGCACGTTCATCGTGGCCATTTTTTGAATTCGCTGCAGGACGTCCAGCCCACGGCGCCCGCGATTGCGCTTCAGCGAGTCGGCTGAGTCAGCGACGAGCTGGAGTTCGCGCAAAACAAACTGCGGAATTACGACGATGCCGTCGAGGAAACCGGTCTCCGCGATATCGGCGATGCGGCCATCTATGATCACACTGGTATCGAGGATCTTGCAGCTACGCTTGCCCGTCTTTTCCGACCCGAAGATTCCACCAAGGGCAGCAAGGTTGAGCAGATCGCCTTTGTTGGCACCAACGATCAGCCCGACATAGGACATCAGTAGCATGACGAAGAGCTGGAGGAAGTGCTGGGTGCGCCCGGGCTCGATAGCGTCGCGCAGAACCAGGCTGAACAAGTAGGCGCCGAAGATTCCCAGAATGCTACCGATGACGGCGCCGATGAGGCGCTTGAGGCTGACAATCCGCAGGCGCGCCTCGAAAAGCACTACGCCAAAGCCGATGACTGCTCCGGCTCCGGCGGCTTCCCAGCTCTCAAGGGAGAACGGCCGCAACACGAAGCATGCGATCGCCACAACGAGAATGAAGACAGAACGTATGAATAAAAGGTCCACAAGGACCTCCCAATTAGCGTGAACTTCCCGGCACGCTCCGGTAAAACCATCTATCGACGAGCAGCTATGAACGTTCTAAGAAAGTGATCTATCGGGAGACCAGCGAATAGGAGAGAAGTCCCCCGCACCGCTAGCATGTGCTGAGAAGTATATACCCGTTGTTAAAGAGAGAATATCGCCGCAGTTGGTTCCCGAAGGGCTGCGACGTTCGAAGCAAGCGGACACTAGCGGCCCAAGAAGCCGATGCTCCTGCGAGAGGACTGCCGCGTCCCCTCAGACGGGTTTTCTCGGTTGGAACTCATTTCAAATTCCTGGGAAAAAGAAGTCCTTGTCTGGACTTCGGAGTCTTCATTTTGGATACACACACTCCCGCCCGGGGCGCGCGTCGGTCTTCACGCGTGTATCTTTGTGCGTCCAGCACCGCACCCTGCGAGTTAATGCCATCCTAAGTTCGACGCGCTAATTTTTGATTGCCTGATTGCAGAACTTGTTGCAGTGTGATGCTGGCGTTTTTAGCCCAACGCTGGGGTTGTCCACGATAAGAAGTTTATCGCCATTCGTCTTTGCGGGTGTGCCTTCCGCACTCGCGTCGAGCTCTCCTTAGCGGGAGAAAACGAGGGGCAGGTCTGACCCGAAATCTCGGGGGAGAATGGGTTGACTTGCCCTGGGTTTTTGCCTCCTTCGCGCTTCTCTGAGACTCTTCTGAGCCGGCTAGACGTCGGCCTGAGTACTGCGAATCTGTGCTCTAGACTTGAAACTCGTTCCTGCGACGAGCGCGCTGACTATGCTTCACTGTCTCTCCACTGGCAGCAGGAGCTCAAACATGAACATCAACGTGCCTTCTGAAGCATTTTTCCCAATTGTTTGTGCTTTTGCTCCGTAAGCCGCGCCCCCTCGGCGAAGGCCTTCCGGCTGCCTTCGCTATCGCCTTTGTGACTTAGAACATTGCCGAGAATGTTGTACGGTCCCGGGCTGGAGGGATCCAGGCGAATCGCTGACTGCAAAGCGTCTTGTGCGCCGTCGAGATCGCGCTTTTTATTCAATGCGGAGCCAAGCATCAAGTAAGCATCGGGATCGTTGCGATTGATTGCTACCGCCGCTTTCATCTCTTGAGCTGCGTGTTCGAAGTCTCCACTCTGCCAGTAGATGACTCCGAGTGTGTAGTGGCCCTCTTCCAAATTTGGATCGAGCTCCAGCGCCCGCTTCAGCTCGGCGCTGGCGGCGGCGAGTTGATCTTTTAGCTTTAATGTCACGCCGAGGTCATAGTGTGCGATTGCGGATTCGGGACTGCGGCCGATTACATTCCGAAATTGGGACTCTGCTGCTGAGAGATCCCCCTTCTGCAGATGGGCAAAGCCGATATTGATTCGCGCCATTGTGTTGGCAGGATCGGCGCGCAGGATTTGCTCGAACTGCTTGACGCCCTCTTCGGCGTGTCCGGTGTTCACCAGCATGAAACCGTAGTTGTTGCGGGCATCGAGATTCGCAGGATCGACTTTCACGGCGCGGCCATATGCTTCTACCGCGCCGGCATCGCTTCCAGTGTTCTGCAGGGCAACGCCAAGCTGATTCCAGACTTCGGCATTCGTAGTGTTCAGCGCGGTTGCGGCGCGCAAATGAACCAGGGCTTCGCGATAGTGGGCGGTATCGTTGAGCGCGCGTCCTAAGTAGAAGCGGTAATCGAAGTTCTTAGGAACGGCAGCGACTGCCGCTTGCAGTTCCGGGATTCCGCGGTTTGGATCTTGCTGCATTACATACGCGACCCCCAGATGGAAGTGCGCGGGAGCGAAGTGCTGATCGAATTTGAGAGCATGCAGAAAATGTGGAATCGCCTCCTCGCGCCGGTTTAAGACGGCAAGAAGGAATCCAATATGGTCCTGAATAAGGGCCGATTTGGGCTTGACTGCGGCGGCTTGCTGCCATGCGGCGAGAGCGCCTTCGGCGTTACCTTGTTTCTCGATCGCCAGTGCGTGGGATTCGAGTTGCTTGACTGGGGTTTGACCGCTGAGTGTTAATGCTGGAAAGGAAACAAGAAGGAGCAGAAGGGCGATCGTCAGCCAAGAAGACCCCATATTACGAGCTGTCATCCTGAGGCCCGATTTTGGCAGAAGGAGCTCCCGGAATGAATCAGACATCGTTGGTGCATCCTGGCTCTGTCACGACAATCTTCGCCAAAGAGCCGGGACGTTGCAACCGAGTGTGACACATCGCGGGAGATCCTTCGGCGAAAAACCACGCCTCAGGATTGACAGTTCATAAGAATGTATCGGTCGGTGGACGCAGCCCTGGGACGGGCTGCTCCACCTGCATTTAATTAGCTTGCCTAAAAGTCAACGCGCAAGCCGAACTGCCATCTTCGCATCTGGGCGAGGTTGCCGGTTGCGAGTCCGGTGATCTGTCCGGCGGTTTTGGCATCGACGTTGCCGTTGGGTTGGCCGAGGTTCACGTCGTTCAAGGCGTTGAACAGCTCGGCGCGGAATTGAGCATTCACTCTTTCGGTAATTCGCAGTCGTTTGCTGAGTGCAGCATCAACATTGAAGAAATGAGGACCCCAGAAAGAATTGAACCCTACATTTCCAAAAGTTCCAACTGCCGGACGCTGCCATGGGCCGCGCATACAGCCATTGAGGTTGAGGGCGTTTGTGGCGCTTGTGGTCGTGGCGCAGCCGTTGCCCGAAGTGCCTGAAGGCGTGACCACGAACCACGGGTTCTGTACGGGGCCTCCGCCGATCGAAGTTCCCGTTCCGGGATTGTCGATGTGCGCGGTCCCAACCAGATTAGGGCGACAAGGACCGGTATCTATGTCGTTGCCGCACTCGTTGTACGAGGGAGTAAACGGCATGCCAGAGCCCCACAACCACACTCCGGAGAGTTGCCATCCCCCTACGAGATAGTCCATCGGACCGGAAGCATCTTTAAAGAAGGTGCGTCCGCGCCCAAATGGGAGTTCATACACGTGATTGAAATTAATCACGTGGCGGCGCACGCCGGACTCGCGGCCGTAATCGATGCTCCGATCCCAGAAGAAGTAGTCGTTAGCGAACTCAAACGCGCTTGCCCACGTGTAATTTCCCTGAAAGCTAAACCCGTTAGCGAAGCGCTTTTCTCCGCGTAATTGCAGTCCGCTGTACTTCACTGTGGCATCGTCGGTATACGCATTGACCGACTGTGACCAGCCAAACTTCTGGAAATAGAACCTGCGCAGGTTGGTGTTTGTGGGTGGCAAGCCTGCGTTCAACTTCGGCTGATTAGTGTTGTAGTTGGTCCCACCAGGAGTTACATGCTCCTCTTTGTTGCCGACGTATGCAGCAGATACGACCAGAGTGGGTGTGAGTTGCCGTTCTATGGTCAGGTTCCAGGCATCGGTGGTGGGAATACGCATCGTATTATCGGAGTTCAGTGGGAGAATCTTGGCCGAGATGCCATTCGGCAGCAAATGATTCCCCGTAGGACCTAGTGGTGCCGCAGCCAAGATGGCGCCAGGACTGGTCGCAGCCGGCGGCCCCGTTGCCAATGTGAAGACCGGGGCGTACGGCTGCGTAGGGTTCAGCGACTGGCTCGCCAGCACTGGGAGATTTTGAGTGACATTATGGCCGAAGGAGACGCCAAACACGCCTACGTCATACGAGCGGCCGAATCCTGCCCGCACTACGGTCTTGGGAGAGAACTGGTATGCAACTCCAAGCCGAGGAGCGAAATGCTTATAGTCGGTATTAACGTTGCCGTTCAAGCCAACGCCATTTTGACCGGCAATAAGGATCTCGCCGGTGTTGGCATTTACAAACCCGCCGTTGCCCGCCGCATTCACGTATTGCGGAAAGTAGATGTCCCAGCGCACACCATAATTCACCGTCAGCTTGGGCGTGAGACGCCAAGTATCTTGAATGTAGGAGAACAACCGGTTTTGCCGCTCAGCAGCGTCCGTGGAGTTGCTCACGTAACGGGCGAATGACGCATTTCCCGAGTTGGCTGAGGTGCCACCTACGTCTCCGAGCAGGAACGACGCGAGCCCGAGACCCCCACCCGTAGGACCGGAAGTCGTGACTGCATCAAAGTTGATCTGGCCGGAACGATGGAAGTCGCTAGGCACGCGCAAGTTGAGGGCATGACGCACGTCGGCTCCGAACTTCAGGGAGTGGTTCCCAAATGTGTGCGTTACATTTCCAACCCATTGGAACTCGTTTTCCTGCTCGTTGAGCGGGCAGTTGCATTGGTTAATTTGCAGAGAATACCCGAACTTGAACGTGGGGCTTCCCAACTGATTGATGGTGATAGCGGGCATCCCGGAGGTATAAGAGTTATCGAGGTTCAATCCGGGTATTCCGGCATCTTTGGCGGGAGAGGTTCCAAGGCCGTCGGGATTCACGAATACTCGGTAGCGGAAGAATCCGAAGCGGAAATCAGCTACCCAGTTGTTGTTGATCAGGTACGTTGTTCCATAGGCCAAGCTCTGATTCCGCAGCGACGAGGCTCCTGCGAAATTCGGACTCGGGAATTGATCTCCTCCAGCCAGCGCTCCATAGGCTCCAGGCGCGCCTAGCGCCACTTGCAGAAAGCTGTAGCGCCCGAACATGTCCAGCTTCTGTCCCTGGTGCCGGTCCACACGCGCATCGAAGGAATTCGTGTTCACAATTCCGGTTCCATTAGCAACATAGTTCGTGGTTCCGCCCGCCGCTCCGGCGATGTTCGCCGGGGGAATAAATTTCAGCAACGCGACAGCTTGTGTTGAAAGCCGCGACGCGGGAATCACGTTTCCCGGAAATTGCGAACGAGCGGCGGGCGCCACGACCGCAGTGCCGCAATTCGGATTGCCAGCAGGGCAGGGATCGTAAATGTTGGCGCCCAAATCGCTGAGATCGCCGGCGCGCTCCGCGTCTGTGGGAACGGTCAATAACAGAGAGTTGCCGAGCTTCTGGCGCGTGCCTTCGTAATCTGCGAAGAAGAACATCTTGTCTTTCTGAATGGGGCCGCCAATAGAGCCGCCAAAATCGTTTCGCAGCGTGGCAGGAATGAATTGGTCCGTCGTGTTTGGCAGGGGCTTGGATTGTGTGAAGGGATCTTTCGCCTGGCCATGCTGGTCGCGCCGATAGTCAAACACTCCGCCGTGCAGCTGGTTGGTTCCAGACTTGGTCTGGGCAACGATCACCGCCTGGCTAGCCTGACCAAACTCTGCGTCGTAGGAGGTGGTGCTGATCTTCAGCTCGGAGAGGGCATCCGGCTTGGGTGTAATCACCGGTTCACCGAGGACAGACTCGCGGTTGTCTGTACCGTCAAGTTGGAATGAGATGCCACCCCAATAAGAGCCATTCACTTTGGGACGATAGACGTCCTGAGGCTGCTCGCTGGCCGCAGTAAGGCCGCCGGGCTGAATGCCCGGAACGAGAAAATATAAGCGGCTGACATCGCGATCATAGATCGGGATCTCCTGAACCGTCTTCTGATCGATCGTGTCGGAGACGTCGGACTTCTCAGTCTTGAGCAAGGCATCTTCCGCAGTGACGCTGACCACCTCGCCGACTTTACCGACGGTAAGTTGGGCGTTCACCGGCGCGACCTCGTCCACGCTCACGCGCACATTTCGCCGAACATAAGTTTCGAAACCGGGGGCCTCAACGCGCACGTCGTAGTTCCCGACAATGAGGTGAGACTGTGTATAGTTTCCCGAGTCGTTGGTGAGAGTGCTGTAGCTAAGCCCCTTGCCAGTATCGCTGATGGTGACCTTCGCGCCAGGAATCGAAGCGCCAGAAGGATCAGTTACGGTTCCAGCAACGCCGCCAAAGACCGCCTGCGCAAAACTCGCTAGAGGACACATCGCCATCATTGCGCCCAGGATTAATTTGTGAAGTAAGCTTTTCATCGGGAATCCCCCTCGATGTTCTTAGCGCCGCGAGAAAAGCCGGCCGCACGCACATCAGCTCACCGCCAGACAGTCTCTCGACAGGCTAAAAGTTTTAGCAACTGCTTGTCCGGGTGCTAAGGCGCATGCATAGTGCTCGCGAATTGCGGAGTTGTCAACGGATTTTCACAGTAAAATCTGGCCTCCCAATGGTCGGCGATGTTTAGATTTCTTCGATTGTCCACTTTGTGCTGTCGGGGTGGAGAATCTAAAGTTGGAGGGTGTGAATATGGAAGAGGTGGAAGCTTCATCGACTTCGCGTCGTGAATTTCTGCGAGGCATAGCAGGCGTAGGGCTCGCAGCCGGGCTTCAGCCATTGCAGAACAGCGGCGATTCTGAACCGAGAAAGCTTCCCAGCATCGTTTACATCCACTCTCACGATTCGGGACGCTATCTCCAGCCCTATGGATACGCCGTGCCTACACCGAATCTCCAGCGTCTTGCACGCGAAGGGATTCTGTTCCGACGAGCTTTCAGCGTTGCTCCGACTTGCTCTCCCAGTCGTGCCGCATTGCTTACCGGACAGTGCGCTCACAAGAACGGCATGTTGGGACTGGCACATCGCGGATTTGCCTTGAATGACTACCGGAAGCACATTCTGTATACGTTGAGGCGCGCGGGCTACAAATCTGTGCTGGCTGGGCTGCAACATATCGCCGCGAAGCCTGAAATGATTGGCTTTGACGAAATGCTTCCACCTGCAACTTTAGCTCCCGAGAGCCAGAGTGCTGCGACGGTAGCGCCGGCTGCGTCAGCATTTGTCGAATCCAATCCGCATATTCCATTCTTTCTGGACGTCGGCTTCCAGGAAACGCATCGCGAGTATCCGAACCCAACCGTTGGAGATAATCCCAACTACATCCTGCCTCCAGTTCCCATAGCGGACACACCCGAAACGCGCATGGATATGGCAAGACATCACGCAAGCGCACGCATCATGGATCACGGAGCAGGGCAAGTGATCGATGCGCTTGAAAGAAAGGGTCTGTTAGAGAATACGTTAGTAATTAGCACCACCGATCACGGCGTCGCCTTTCCCTCCATGAAGTGCAATCTGACGGACGACGGTTGGGGAGTATCGCTGATCATGCGAGGTCCCGGCGAGTTCAAAGGGGGCGTAGTCTGCGACAGCTTAATTTCGCATCTGGATATTTTTCCCACGATTTGTGACTTCATTGGAATCGAAAAACCTTCGTGGCTCGAGGGGAGGTCGTTTTTGCCGATCTTGCGCGGACAAAGGAAGGAGATCAACGAAGAAGTCTTTGCCGAAGTGAACTACCACGCATCATACGAGCCAAAACGCGCAGTACGCACCTCACGATGGAAGTACATACGGCACTATGACGAACGCAAGACGCCTGTACTGCCAAATTGCGATGACGGCCTCAGCAAGGATTTTTGGCTGGATCATGGCTGGAGAAAGCGCACTGTGCCTCAAGAAGAACTCTACGACCTCGTTTTCGATCCAACCGAGCATCAGAACCTTGCACCCGATCGGGCCTACCGAAGCGTCTTGGATGAGATGCGTCAACGGCTCAGCCGCTGGATGACCGTAACTGACGATCCGCTGCTACGAGGTCCGGTGCCAGCTCCACACGGAGCCAAAATTAATAATCCCGACGGTGTCTCTCCCAAGGAGCCGACCGGGACTGTTGCCTGATGCCTCGAGCGGAGAAGAACAAGACTGTGGCTTGGTCCAACCGGGAGCCCGGAATGACTGGTTTTCCTCAACATTCCCCGGAACTCCGTAGCGTTGGGCGGCATCTAAGCTTCTAGGGTGGAGTGTCTACGAGGCGCGAAAAGCGCACATTAAAACGACAACTGGTCAAGGTTTATGCCTTTTAACGGGCTGTGATATCC
Organism: Acidobacteriota bacterium; assembly: GCA_003225175.1. Classification (NCBI taxonomy): domain Bacteria; kingdom Pseudomonadati; phylum Acidobacteriota; species Acidobacteriota bacterium. Next base: position 23,653 of record QIBA01000028.1, on the reverse strand, counting down.
TAAATTCTCCCGGATAGGTGTGCCTACCAGCTATTCATTCTGAAGAACTTAAAGGCGCTCGCCCGAACAAAACTGAGCTTTGTACTTGGTGTGCCTAGGCCCTTTTGGTCGCATAGGCCACCCAAGTTTTGCTGAACTGGAGATGAGTGCATTTGGCGCTTAACGACAAATTCGACGACATTCAAAAACTGATCGACGCAGGCAAGGAGAAGGGGTACCTCACCTACGGGGAGGTCAACGATCTCATTCCCCACGATGTCCATTCGCCTGATGATCTGGATGATCTGCTTACCACGATCGGAACGCAAGGTATCGACGTCCTTGACGGATCAAAGATGCCAAGCTCCGATCTCAAGGACAAGTTCGAAGACATGGAGGCCGGCGAGGATGTAGAACTCGACCTGACTCCCGGCACTCTGGAAAAAACCAATGATCCCGTCCGCATGTATCTGCGCGAGATGGGAACCGTTCCTCTGCTAACCCGTGAAGGTGAAGTTGAGATTGCAAAGCGCATTGAGCGCGGACAACTCCGCGTTTTAAAGGCGATTTCGCGTTCTCCGATCGTGATCAATGAAGTGCTCGCTATCGGCGAAGACCTCAAGCGCGGCGTTCGCTCGATCAAGGAAGTTGTGATCTTCGACGAAGAGGAGATCACTGACGAGATCGTCGAAGCCCGCATAAAGGCGACGACGCACCGCATCGACGAGATACACAAGCACTTCAAAAAGGCCGAGCAGCTCGAAGAGAAGCTCGCCAACGTGGATAAAAAGAAACGTCCTGGAGAGTATCGCCGGACGCGCTGGTCACTCGGGCGCGAGAAGGTGATGGTATCGCGGATTATTCGCGAACTGCGTTACACGAACTCGCAACGCAAGAAGTTGATTGATCGGGTCGGACACATCTCCGAGCAGATGCGTTCGCTCGACCGCCAATTCCATAACTTGGAAAAGAAGGTCGATTCCACCCGCTCTGAAGAGCTCAAGAAGGAATACCGCAGGCAACAGCGCAACTGCAAAGCCGACCTCGAGAAGATGGAGCAGGAGTCAGGCCTCACTTTCATCGAGCTGAAGCGCACGCAACGCGAGATCACGCAGGGCGATATTGATGCCGAGTACGCCAAGCGCGAACTCATCGAGGCGAACCTGCGACTAGTGGTTTCGATCGCGAAAAAGTACACCAATCGCGGACTACAGTTCCTCGACCTGATTCAAGAAGGCAACATCGGCCTGATGAAGGCGGTGGACAAGTTCGAGTATCGTCGCGGCTACAAATTCTCGACCTATGCGACTTGGTGGATTCGCCAGGCGATCACGCGCGCGATTGCCGATCAGGCCCGCACCATCCGTATTCCGGTGCACATGATCGAGACCATCAATAAGTTGATTCGAACTTCGCGTCAGCTCGTGCAGGAACTCGGTCGCGAGCCAACCTCGGAAGAGATCGCCAAGCGGATGGACATTCCTGTCGCGAAGGTCCGCAAAGTGTTGAAGATCGCGCAGGAGCCGATCTCGCTCGAGACTCCAATCGGCGAGGAAGAAGATTCGCATCTTGGCGACTTCATCGAAGATCGCGGTGTGGTTTCACCCGCGGAAGCCGTGATCAACGTGAACCTCAAGGAGCAAACGGCGCACGTGCTGCGCACGCTTACTCCTCGCGAGGAGAAGGTGATCAAGATGCGTTTCGGGCTCGAAGACGGCTCCGAGCATACGCTCGAAGAAGTCGGACAGTCATTCGCAGTCACGCGCGAACGCATCCGCCAAATCGAAGCCAAAGCGCTGAGGAAGCTGCGTCATCCCTCCCGCTCGAGGAAGTTGCGAGCGTTTATGGATGGCGTGAGGGAATAGGCAAGCTTCGAAGCTGCGAGCACATAGAAGGGCGCGACCAACGGTTGCGCCCTTCTTCTTTACTTACGTGATTCCGGCCGAATGCCGAAAGCTGCTGTTTACTTCATCCGATGACCCGATCACCCGATTGCTTGATCACCCGATCCTCCCATTAACCCATTAGTTCATGTCAGTATGTTCATACTGCCCTCTTGCTTGTGCGGTTATACTGTTCATGTACTCAGCTATCTATCCCGTCCAGCGGGATCAAGCTTGTATTTGCGAGGCCGGTAACATCCGCCTCTGCGGATCGTACTGGAGACCTGGAGGGTCGTCTTCAGCAGTAGCGGTGACCTAGCTCCGGAGCGCACTGCAATTCGCGTGAGCGAACTGCGAGCTCGCTTGTGGATTGAGGCGGCGTGGCGGCAGCTGCGTATCGCCCTGGACGGGGTTGCGGCCGTCTTTATTCCTTCAGATTGCCGGATCTGCAATCACCCTCTTACCCAAGTATCTAGAATTCCGGTGTGCCATGACTGTCTGAATTCGCTGGCACCCGCTGATGTAACCGCCTGTTCCGTTTGTGGCGAGGCGCTCGGATCGCGTCCGGCGGGAGCTGAGCTGCTTTGTGGAATGTGCCAACGCGCACATCCCCGATTCGATTTCGCAATCTCATTTGGCAGCTATGACGGCGCTCTACGGCGTCTCGTGCATCTACTTAAGTACGAGCAACTCCGTCCTGCAGCTACTGTGCTGGGTTTGAAGTTGGCGCAGGCGTTGAGACGAAATGAGTTCGTCGATGATCACGCGGTGTTGGTCATTCCTGTGCCGCTGCATCAAAGCAAAGGTCGTCAGCGAGGATTTAATCAAGCAGAGCTGGTCGCGCGCGCTGCGCTGAAGCACTTGGATCGCTCTCGATTTGAGCTGCATACCGGAAATCTACGCCGTATGCGGGCGACGACTTCGCAGACGGGATTGACCAGTCATCAACGTCGCGAGAACGTGCGTGGAGCGTTTGCAGTCGCCGCTCCGGCGAGAGTGAAGGACAAGAACGTCGTGATCGTTGATGACGTGTATACGACGGGCACAACCTTGAATGAGTGTGCACGCGTGCTGCGCGCCGCCGGAGCGCGGCAGATCGCCGTGGCAACAGTGGCCAGAGTTTATCGAGAGATTGCGAAGATCGCTCTGCAACGAGTTTCAAAACAGGAGAGACAGGCAGCTACTATGGTAGAGGCGGCTGCTGGGTAGAGACAAAGGGCATGTCGAGACACAATCTATCGCATCGTCACTCAGGCTCGCACCATGCGCCGCGCGTGATGATAACGCAGGCGACGATGGTCGAGCCGAACGAACCGGCACGTCTGCCGATGCACTCCCCTGTGCTTGTGCTCAACGCCTCTTATGAGCCGATCAACATTTGTGCCGCCCGGCGAGCGCTCGTGTTGGTTCTGAAAGGAGTTGCAATCACCGAGGAAGAGAACGGGCACTATCTGCACTCGGCGAGACTGGCGATTCGCCTGCCTTCGGTGATCCGGCTGCTCGAGTATCGTCGCATTCCGCATCAAACCCGAGCTCTTTCTCGAAAGAATATCCTTCTCCGCGACCGCAATACCTGCCAGTACTGCGGAGTTGTTCTCTCATCCGCAGAGTTGACGCTGGACCACGTTATCCCCCGCTCGCGCGGTGGAGTTTCCACATGGGAAAACCTCGTCGCGTGTTGCCATCCCTGTAATCATCGCAAAGGCAATCATCTACTTGGTGAGATCAACATGCGATTGCTGCGCGAGCCGCGTGCCTTCAGCCTGCACACCAGTCGACACATCATGAGAATGATCGGGCGTTCGGATTCCAAGTGGCGGAAATATTTGTTTTATTGATGGCGTAAGTCGACACAAAAATAAATTTCAGTACGAATGCGCTCATCTGAAACTCAGATGTTTTGGTCCTGGCCACCCATAGGCGACCCGCGCCCCTGCTGCTCTCACTAACATAGCCGTTATACAGAGTTCGTGGTAATTATTGTGAGAAGGCAGCACAAGCTGATGCTTGGAAGTTTCCTCTGGCCGAGGTCTCTCCCTGGTTCGCTTTGACTGATGGCTGGCTTGTAAATTTGAGGGTTTGTGGCTGCCGATTTTTCCCAAAAGGTGATCTGCCGTCCGGGTGAGCTTGCGCCTGCAAGCGGTGTCTACCTGGTCAAGCATTCAGGCCGGCACCGTCTTCCGCACGAAGCGATCGTGGTGCGAGGAGAAGAGTTTCCAATTTGCCGCTCTTGCAAGGGAGCTGTCCAATATGAGCTCCTGCGAGAAACCGAGCACGTTCATCACGACTGGGATCTCGCCGGACCGCTGGACCTCGGTCCCGTAACAAAACTCAAAGAATTCGATAGCGTACGCGCGTTTCGAAGGATTGAGGTCAATCTTCCTATTATCCTCGTCGAGGCGCGCCACTCCAGAAATCCGATCTTAGTACGCGGGCATGCTACGACTTTGAGCGAAGGCGGACTGGGCGTCATGATCGACAAGGGCCTCCGATATCCGCGAAAGAGCGTGACCTTGCGTTTTCCCGGCGCACGGGTCCGAGAGGAAATCAATGTGAACGCCCGCCTCCGGTACCGAAACGGGATGCGTCATGGATTCGAGTTTCTTCGCCTCTCGCCGAGTGATCGAAGTGCAGTACGGGAACTCTGCACCAAGATGGGTGCCTAAGTTAGTTACTTGAAATCTCGGTCTTCAGAAATGTGGGGAATCGCCTGCTTGAGCTGAAAACGCACCCTTGATCCGCAGACGCGGCAAGGTGGGAACTGCTGACCCGCGACAAACGTAGCCTGACGCACATCCGACGTGCAGTGGCTATGCAGCACGTCGTAAATGCCTGATTCGGGAACCGCTTCTCCCGGTTTTCGCTGGTTTTGAGTTACAAGCTTCCTTGCTGGGTTCATAGCGACTCTCGTATGCACGTCCCAGATAAAGGGCAAGTCGCTTACCAAAGCATGTGGCAGCAGCTTGGGATAGTTCGACTGCTTTCAACCAGTTGCAGCACCACATAATGGTTGGCTGCTGGCTCAGCAAGGCTAGAGGAAGGTTTTACTCATCGTCTATGCTCACAATGCCAGCGGGCAAAAAGTTGCGCCATTTCCAAGAAAAATTCGGCAGATCTGAATCGGGAGAGACACTGCGGGTCCTACGTTCAAGGACTACCATTCGCCAAGCTTATGGAGCTTTTTTATCTTGCGCTTGATTAGATCCCGCTTTAATGCACTGATATGCGAGATAAATAGCTTTCCATTGAGATGATCTGTTTCGTGCTGCATGGCCCGAGCGAGCAGCTCTTCTCCTTCGGACTCGAACCATTTTCCTTCCACGTCCTGCGCGCGAACCGTGCACTTCATTGCGCGTGTGACGTTCTCGCGGAAGTCAGGCAGGCTCAGGCATCCCTCACTGTGCGTCTGCTTGCCTTCCTTCTTCAGGATTTCGGGATTGATGATTACCATCTTCGCGTTTCGATCCTCTTTGAAAGAGCAGTCGATGACCGCAATTCGTTTGGAAATACCGATCTGCGGGGCCGCCAAGCCTACGCCGTGCGCGCCGTACATCGATTCGAACATGTCCTCGACAAGCTTCTTCAGCTCATCATCAAAAACGCTGACTATGGCAGCTGGTTTGTCCAAAACGGGATCGCCATACTTCACGATGGGATAGATCATTCTGCGTGTCGGCTCAGTACTCCGCGATCTGTTTGCAATATGATTTGTAATTCCTCTCAAGTTCCATTACGGAATCCCCGCCAAACTTCTCCAGAGCACAACGCGCCAGGGTGAGCGCGACCATGGCTTCGCCGGCAACGCCGGCGGCGGGCACCACGCAGACGTCGGAGCGCTCATAAGCGGCCTTTACGGGCTCGCGCGTAGCGAAATCAACAGATTCCAATGGACGGCGCAAGGTTGAGATTGGCTTCAAGTATCCTCGCACCACGATGTCTTCGCCGTTAGAGATGCCGCCTTCGATGCCTCCGGCGTTGTTCTGCGCGCGGGTGAAGCGTGTGAAGTGCTCGTCTCCGTTTTTATCGTTCTGCTCTGGCGAATAGCCAATGGCATCATGGACCTGCGATCCGAAAGAGACCGCCGCGTGCACTCCGCGTCCGATCTCCACCGCTTTGACCGCCTGCAATGACATCACGGCTGCGGCAAGCTGCGCGTCGAGGCGTTCGTCCCAATTGGCGTAAGTGCCCAGACCGGGAGGCACGTGATGTCCGATCACTTCGAAGATCCCACCGACAGAATCACCTGTGCGCAGCGCCTGATCTACTTCCGCCTTCATCCTCTGTTCCACTTCAGGATCGATGCAGCTTAGCAGGACGTCTTCCTTCTGCAGCAAGGCTCGCATCTGTGCCCATTCCGGAGCGCCGTCACATGCAGCCTTGCCGACCGCGATGACATGACTGAGAACTTCCACTTCGATCGTTCTCAGCAGCAGCTTGGCCACGGCACCAATCGCCACGCGAGCCGCCGACTCCCGGGCGGATGCTCTTTCGAGGACGTAGCGCGCTTCCGGCAGGTTGTACTTCAATGCTCCGGCGAGATCGGCATGTCCGGGGCGGGGAGAGGCTACCCGCTTGTGCTTTGCCGGGTCTCCGGCATTCACCGGCAGAGCCTCCTCCCAATTCTTCCAATCGCGATTTTCGATGCGTAGGGAAATCGGCGAGCCAATTGTTTTTCCGTGGCGAACACCAGAGATGAAGTGCGCAGTGTCGCGCTCGATGCGCATGCGTCCACCACGGCCGTAGCCCTGCTGGCGGCGCCAGAGCTCGCGATTGACGAACTCTTGATCAATCTCGACGCCGGCAGGAACGCCGGAAATGACGGAGATCAGCGCCTCTCCGTGGGACTCTCCCGCAGTGCAGAAGCGAAGCATAAACGCTCGATTTTACAGGAGCGTCCCTGCTCATACGGTTTGACGAAGGCGGAGCATGCGTCTCTGGCGAAATCCGAATACAACAAAGGCCGGCGGAAGCGCCGGCCTTTCATTCACTAGCTTCACTTCACCGTGGAACTGTTGGCTGTTGCTGTTGCGGCATCTGCGAGGGTTGGGTCTGCAGTTGTTGATGAGACGGCTGTGACACAGGCGCCTGATTTTGGTACTGCTGATTTTGATATTGCTGATCGGCAGCACCGTTCGAAGGCATGCCTTGCGCCGAGGCGACCTCGCCGATTGGCTCGCCGGAGACGACCATCTGCACGCGGCGATTCTGCTGGCGACCGGCGGCAGTGGCATTGCTCGCCACCGGCTCGTTCGGGCCGAATCCCTGGGCCGTGACGCTGTTCATGTTTATGCCTTGTCCAACGAGATAATCACGAACTGTCATAGCGCGCTGCTCTGAGAGATGCTGGTTGTAATCTGGAGTGCCGGTGCTGTCGGTGTAGCCTTCCACTTGCACTTTCAGCCCTGGATACGCGAGCAGAATTCCTGAGACCTTCGCCAGTTTCTCTCTTGCCCCTGGTTTGAGCGTGTAGCGGTTTGTGTCAAAAAGCACGTCGGACATGTTCACGATCAATCCACGAGCTGTGTCCCGCGTTTGCAGGATCGTGTTGAGTTGTTGTTGCAGGCGCTGACGCAAAGCCTCTTTCTCCTGCTCTGCCTGTTGTGCCTGCTGTTGAGCTTGTTGCGTCTGTTGCTGCGCTTGCTGAGCCTGTTGCTCGGCGGCAAGTCGCTGAGCCTCCGCTTGCTGCTGCGCCGTCAGAGCTGCCTGACGTGCCTGCTCGGCCTGCTGCTGTGCCGACTCCGCCTGTTGACGCGCAGCTTCAGCAGCTCGGCGATCCTCCTCGGCGCGAGCACGTTGTTCCGCCTCGCGCTGCTGTTCGGCCTCAGCAGCGGTGGCGCGCGCGCGAGCTTCGTCCGTTCGCTGCCGCTCACGTTCCTGCGCCTCGGCAATTGACTTCTGCTCGCGTCGTCGCAATGCGATGACGCGTGCGTCTTCGGCATTCTGGGCGGCGTCGCGGGCCGCGGTCTCGACTGGTTTCCACTGTTTGCGACGGTAGTAGTCCTCAGCGCGATCGAGCGATGCCTGTGCCTTGGCCAACGAATCGGCGGCGTACTGATCGGCTTCGGCAGCCTGGGCTAGACGCACTGCATTGCGAGCTTCAAGTAATCCCAGCGGAACTTTGTGGTGATCGTGCTCAACATCTTCCGCGAGAGGCTGCACACCTCGCGCGCTCTCGGTTTTGACGTATTGTCCGCGAGGGAGCAGTTCGTACTTAGCCGTTACCTCTGAGATTTGCCCCTTAGTATCGGGTAAGACTCTGTTTTCCATTACAACCACATCGCTCGGCTGGGTCACCGAGAAATATGGCTCAGCAGTAACAATCAACCCGAACGTCTGCAGGTCAGTAGTTACGTCGAGCTGCGCATGATCGTCTTTGAGCGGCAGCTCGCCCAGGTTCTGTGCGCGGCCCTCTGGCGTAATCGCCCACATCACATACGTCAGGTACTCAGGCCCAAATTGGGAGGCTGGACCGATCTTGTCAACTTTGGCGCTGATGACTACGCGGCCATGGCGGCTGTCCACGTGGGCATCGCCCTTGGCCTGCGGCATAAGCGTTGTGCCCATCATGCCTACTTTGGTTTCTCCTCCAAGATGGCGGTAATTCACTGCTTCGATTGTCCGGCTTACAACTTGGACTTTGAACAACGGTACAGTCTCACCGGTTTCGGTTGTGCTAGTACCTTGGGCGTAGCCGTTCGGATTCTGCTCCGCGGGTGGCTGAGACGTGGGATTGGGAACCTGCGCGGCAACAAGTCCGGACAGCAGCAAACATAGAGCTGGGACTCTGAAGTTCATAAACCACTCCTGAAATGTCACTAAAAAACAGCGATATTTGGCTAGATGCTTCTGCTACCCAAAAGGAGGGTCAAGTCGGAGCTGTCGAACGAGTCGTCCAGAGCAGCCGTTCTGGAAGAGACGCAGCGTGCTGCGTCTTTACGCGGCCAGTGGTAAAAATATCGTGTGAGTGACACCGTCGAAGCACTGATCGTCGACTTCCTCGCCTGGCTGGCAAGAGGCGAACGAAGCTACGAAGAAGCGATGGAAGCATGGCGCACGTCGTGCCCCAAGCTTCCGGTTTGGGAAGAAGCCAACGACCGGGGCTTCGTAGAACGGGAGAACGCCTTTGGGCGCTCGATCGTCAGAATCACACAATCTGGTCTCGCCCATCTCGCCCGGCAAACAGCCGCCAAACGACAAGTATCCGGCTCCTGAGTTGTATCCAAGGCATCGGCATAGCGAGCTGTTCACCGAACGAACCGGCATCAGCGATGTGGGCACGGCAGAAATCGCGGTCCCAAGCGCAAGTCTATCCCTCCGCGATAAAATATTCTCAGTATCAGCCTTGGTCATCGAGTCTAACTAGCCATGCTTTCACGAGTTCTTATCATCGTTGCCGCCCTACTTATGTTTGCTAACTTCAGCTACTCAGCCGACACCTCAGCGCTGAAACCCCCGCCGGGACAGAGCGTTGCCATTGTCGAGTTCGTCGACTTGCAGTGTCCGGATTGTGCAAACGCTAACCCCCTGCTGAAAGAAGCCGCAAAGACGTACAACATCCCTATTGTTCGCTATGATTTCCCGCTACCGAAGCACAACTGGTCGTTCGACGCCGCGGTAATCGCGAAATATTTTGACAGCAAATCGAAGGCTCTGGGAGCCGCCTGGCGTGACTATTGCTTTGAGAATCAGCCGGCGATCACGCCCGAGAATTTGCGCAGTAACGCCGAGAAGTTTGCTGCGCAGAACAAGACTTCGCTTCCGTTCGTCGTAGATCCTGATGGCAAGTTTGCGGGCGAAGTGAAGACAGATTTTGCTGTTGGACAACGCGTTGGCATCGAGCACACGCCAACCATCTACGTAGTCTCGAACAAAGCCTATGGTAAGCCTTTCGTCGAGGTAGTCGATCGATCCAAGCTGTATTCGATTATCGACGAGATGAAGGCCCAAGCGGGATCTGCCACGAGCACGGCAGAGAAGTCCGCAAAAGCTACCAAGCCCTCCCGGCTCGCGAAAAAGCAACTGCGTTAATTTCCCATGGCACGCTTTCTGCCTGTGCCGAGGCGTGCTTTGCAATCAGCCACTTCCAAGCTAAATCAATGATTTAACGTGCATACGCGGGAGGTCAGTTACGTCCGTTATTTGTTCCTTGGGTTATAAGGAAGGTACATTTTCACGGTGATGCTGAAAGCGCTGCTCCTCACACGCGACCAGGAGGTACTGCGCGTTATCCGCCGCGTGCTGGAAACAGTAACCATTGACATGGAGACGGTTACCTCAACCGACGCCGCCAGGCAAACCATTTGCAGCCGCAAGTTCGACGCGATCCTCGTCGATTGTGATGACGTCCAAAGCGGCTGCGAAGTGATCAAGGAGCTGCGGCGGGGCAAGTCCAATTCGAAGTCGATCGTTTTCGCCATCACCAACAGAACAACGAGCGTGAAAGGCGCCTTTGAATTGGGCGCCAATTTTGTGCTCGACAAGCCAGTTTCGTCCGATCGTGCAGCCCGCAGTCTGCGCGCTGCGCATGGGCTGATTCTGCGCGAACGCCGCCGCTATCACCGTCACGCGGTGAACGCGACCGTGCATATGAGCTATGGTTCGGTCCGCGATGTGCCGGTCCCGCTCACCAACATCAGCGAGGGTGGAGTTGCTCTTGGGACAAACCGAACCAGCGATATGACAGGTCCCGTGCAATTGAGAATGCAGCTACCCGGGCTGAATCGCATACTCGAAGCTAAAGGCGAATTCGTCTGGACGAACAATACCGGTCGCGTCGGCATCCGTTTCACGACAATCGCCCCACTTGCGAAATCCGATCTTGAGACATGGCTCTCGCGGCAACTGGAGATTACAGCTCCCAATCTGGCGAGCGCTGGATCAAGATTGTTCTAAGCCAGATTCCCAATCATCTGATCGCCGATGCCTCAGCCCAAATCGCGATGGCATTTGCCCCGGTGAACATAAATTCTGATTAAACTCATCTTTGGCCATGAGCACATCTCCCCTCGCTTTCCTTTTTCCCGGACAAGGATCACAGGCAGTCGGAATGGGCAAAGAACTCGCCGAGACATATTCAGTCGCGCGCGAAGCCTTTGTTGAGGCCGACGCGGCCCTCGGTTATTCGCTCTCCCAAGTTTGCTTTGAAGGACCAGAAGAAAAGCTGAAGCTCACCGAGATTACTCAGCCGGCGATTCTCACAGCTTCAGTCGCCGCTCAGCGCGTGTTGGCAGAGCAGGGCATTCAGCCGCAATACGTCGCGGGACACAGTCTTGGCGAGTACTCCGCCCACGTTGCCGCCGGTACGCTCAGCTTCGTTGACGCGGTGCGCACCGTGGCAAAGCGCGGCAAATACATGCAGGAAGCTGTGCCCGTGGGAGTAGGAGCTATGGCAGCGATTCTGGCCCTCGCTCTTGATCCGCTTGAAGCAGTATGCCGCCGGGCTGCGCAAGAGACCGTTGGCACGGTATCCCCAGCCAACATCAACTCACCTGACCAGATCGTGATCTCAGGCAACAAGGCCACTGTGGAACGAGCCGCGGAGCTGGCCAGGGAAAAAGGCGCCAAACGCGCTGTGATGCTGCCGGTAAGCGCTCCCTTCCACTGTGCGCTCATGCAGCCCGCGCAGGATCGACTCGCCGCTGATTTGCGCGGTTTGCGATTTTCTGCAATGCGCGTTCCCGTGATCACGAATGTCGACGCAAATCCAATTCAGGGTGCGGCAGAAGCTCGCGAAGCTCTCATTCGTCAAGTCACTGGCGCAGTGCAGTGGGTGCGCTCTATTCAGGCGCTAATCAGCGCAGGAGTTCAGACATTTATCGAAGTCGGACCGGGCAAAGTGCTCACCGGTCTGCTACGCCAGATTGATAGATCTAAAATGGGATTGAATGTAGAGAACGAGGAGTCACTGCAAAAGACGCTCTCTGCGCTGCACACCTAGCACTCAGCATTCGGGCACTCAGCACTCAGCCGTAGGACAGTGTCATTAGATTCCAGCTGCCTTGTTGTTTGAGCGTACCTCATCAACTCTTCGAAGCAACGAAGCAACCATTCGCTTGACTTCAATAACGCCTTCGTTGAGCGCTGCATAAGCTCAGACCCTCAGATATCCGAGATCCTTTGCAAGGAAGAGGTGGTATTCGAGTTCACTAGCTGAACCCATTGCAATCGTCAAAAACGGTGAAATTCTGAATTCCCCCGTCGACCACATCCTTTCGCAATGTTGACCGCGATCGACGCGGCGCTTCTCCGTATCTGTGATGTGAGACCAAACCGCTCTTCAATCGGAAATACTGTTGTTTGCTTGTATGCTGCCAGCGTGAGCTCGTGCGACTTTCGCCAGACGTTAAGGTCTCGGAAGTTTTTCATAGCGGCTCCGAGTTAGGTCGCCGATTGTAGCTTGTCAGCCCACCAATCCACTGAGTGGCCTTAGCTGAAAGCTGAATGCTGAACCCTGAGTGCTGAACGCTACGGTTCAATCCTAATATTTAAGGTTGGCGGCAGAAAGGTAATGCTCTTGTCCTTCTTCTCTACCCACAGCGCCAGTGGTACCTTGCGATCATTGATCATCGAGATCACGACCACGCCACTCGAATTCTTCGGCGTGATTGACGTGCGGATGGTGTGCGAACGAATTTCTCCGTATTCGCCGGTCGGACCCCAATCCAACTCGAAAGTACCAAAGTTGTATCCGGCGTATTTTTGCGGATGCTGCTTCCAGTCCGGATCGGCATTCCAGATCGCGTAGGCCTTCTCGTAGTCCTTGTGCTCGATCGCGGTGAGCAGCCTGTTCACTGCGTGCTCCTCGCGCCAGTCCCAGAAGTGATACACAAGGAAGCCAAGAATCACAAGCACTACTAGCCCGGCAATCGCATACAGGCGAAGCCGTTTCTCAACACTCGGATCGTATTCCTTCGCCTCAAAAAGGGTCATGCCTAGTTAAATAGACACCTGCAGAGAACGATACGACTCGGGAGCACGACCTGCAAATGAAGATGTGAAGAACCGTTGATTCCAGTTGGTCGGATGTGCACAGGATTGTCGCTGTGGCACAGGCGCCGAGTTGGGCAGGCACGATTGAACGCCCTGTGCCACAGGTCTTGATCCGAGAGCTACTTCTTTTTCTTTTTTCCAAACAATCCAATGATGTCGTTCACTGGATTCTGCTGCGGCTGTTGTTGCTGCTGCTGAGCGTTCCCCTTCGGGGCATTCCCCTGCTGAGCCTGGTCCGACTGCGGCTGTTGTTGCTGTTGCTGCTGACCGCTCAGCGCACCGAGAAGTCCTTGAACCCCGCCGCCCTGCTGCTGTGCACCTTTGCCCCCAATCAGACCGGCAATGCCGCTAGTGAGCGCGCCCGGATTCCCTGCTGTTGGCAGAAGATTGTTCAGCTTCATCTGGGCGAGCTTCTGCACATCGGGAGCGATCATTGGTTTGTTGAGGTTTCCAGTGACGATCACAGGAATTACCAACTCTCCATTCTTATTAGCTAGCGCTGTATTCAGATAACCGCCAATGCCAGTGCCGCCGACCTTCTGACTGAGTTGTTTGGCCAGCACTGCGTTCGCACGCATGTTCAGTGCTTCCGTAACCAAGTCTACGGTCCCTTCGGCGCCGAGAGTCCCGCCGTCAATCAAAGCCTGAAGGTTATTGGTGCTGGCCACACCATTCTTGATGTTTACGAGACCGCCAAGCTTCACGATGTTGGTGTAGCCCTGTGATGGCTGTGATTGGGAGAACTTGGCGATGGAGCTCAGTTCATGCAGCAAATCGATACCCTGAAACTTTCCATTTCCAGTATTGAAATTGATGTCCCCATTCAACGTGCGCATCAAGTTGCCGGCCGGATCGCCGGAGAAGGTTAGATTCGACTTGAAATTGCTCAGCACAAGTTGATCGAACAAGATCGTGCCGACACTCAGAGTTCCGGTTCCTCCGAGGTGCGAGATAGATCCGCCCGGACGTTCCTGCGCATAGGCGGATGGCACCAGGGAGAAGCTATCGGCCGCAGCGCGTTTCTTGTTGCCGCCAGTAATTTGCTGCAATTCGGTGATGTTCAACTTGTCAGCGTTGAGAGCAAACTGAAGTTGGGGAGCGGAGAAATTGCGTACTGTCGCCGTTCCAGTCGCGGTCGTGCTCCCGAGTGAGGCTTGCATATTCTCGAGCACCGCTGAGTTCTGTGCGAAGCGCAGGTTCGCCGTTTTGACCATCAGCGGTTTTGTCAGATTTGGCATGTTGATGGTCGCGTTCTGCAGCGATCCAGTGCCGCTGTACACAAGCCGATCTGTCTGCTTGATGGGGCCTTGAACGTGCGCATCGAGCGAAAGCGATCCCGTTCCGCTCATGCCTTCGGCTGCAGAGACCCCATATGCTTTAGCAATATTGATCAACTCGCCGAGGTTCGCGCCCGAGGTGCGGATCGCAGCGTCGATAATTCCGTTAGGCGAGGTGTAGTTCGTTAAGGCAAAGTTGCCGTTGAGTGACGTCCCACCGCTCTGCGCCGTGAAATTATTGGATTTCACCGTGTTCGGAGTGAGTTCCAGATTAATTGCGGGAACCTTTACAGGCTGCGGGATATCCTTGCCGCTGATCACCAGGTTCTGCGCATTGAGGTTTCCATTGAGTGCCGGCTTATTAGCGGCGCCTTGTGCACGAACGTCAGTGTTCAGGGTTCCCGCAACTTGCGTTCCTGGATTAAAAGCCACTCCGAACGCTCCCGCAAGCCTTGCCATTTCGCTGAGGGAGGCATTACTCGCTTTCAACTGAACGTTGAGTTGTGCCGGAGTAGGCCGCGTGTTCACAGTGCCGCTCATGCTGATTGGCGTGGGACCAAGGTTAAGGTTCAATTTGGAGATCGTGATGATATCTGTGTTCAGATTATCGCCGATGTTGTAGTCAGCCTTGATCGGATATCCGATCTCGATCCCGCGCACGCGGACGTTGTTGAGCTGAAGCTGGCCGACTGAGTTCATGTTCCCATTATCGTTACGCACGCTGGCATCGCCACTGGCGCTCGCGTCGTATTGCTGCAATTGCGGCGAATTTAGGAACTTCTGCACGCCCGCGAGCGAGACCTGGTTGAGCTTGAGGCGCCCGTCAAGCGGCGTCGCCAGCGAGTTCTTGTCGTTCATGGGGCCGGCGGTTCCGTCGAATTTCACATACTGATCGCCTTGTCCCGGTAAATGAGCAGCCAGTGACAAATCAAACGGCTTGCCCGCTGCGTAGTTGGAAAGGGCAAGATCGATGTGGTCATAAACAGCACGGCTCTGGTGCTTCTGCTGATCCGTGATCGCGACTTGACCATTCGTGATTTTCAGCTGCGAAAGCGAAAAAGCCTGACCAGACTTTTGTTGGGCAGGTTGGGACTGATTCGGGGTCGGGCTGGGTTTCGCAGGGCTTGGCTGAGCGTTGCTCGGCTGGCTCGGAGCTGGAGCCGGAGCCGGCTGTTCCTGCAGACTGGCAAAATTCCAAACTCCCTGTGCGTTACGTATCAGTTCGATCTTGGGATCGATTAACTCAACGGAATTCACCTGGATGTCGTGATGCAGGAGAGGCAGCAATTTTGCGCTAACGGCTAATTGTTGCGTCGAAGCGAATGGTCTTTCCGTATTGAATTTTGGGTCTTCCCCAATTTCAACGCTCGAAACGCGAATTGAAAATGGGATCAGCTTCAAACTCATGTCCCCCAGCTTTATCTGCCGGTGAAGCTTCTGCTGGAGCTCTGCCTGGATTTTGTCGTGATACTGGTTCACATTGACCAGCGAAGGCAGCGCAATGACCGCGATAACAACAATCAGAACAAGCGCAACTAAGACGCCGATTAGCTTACGCATAAGAATCCCCTTTCCAGAACTCCGTGCGGACTCCTCAATCGGGTGGGAAGAACAACGCGAGAGCTGCTGCACGGTACTCTAAACGAAGGCCTATCTAATTGGAACTGTAAGAAGAGCAGACGGTTGCACGACAAACAAGCGGCGAACGCAATCTTGGCGGCTTTAAGCTGACTTCGTGCCCCTCGTGTCGGCTCCCGCAGGCCATTCAAAAAAGCTCCGGCGCGGCATCGCAGACTCGCTACCCAGGTCCATGTACGACCAGCGCAGCGCGGTTACTCGCGTAACGGCTCTTGTGAAGAAATGTTTCCGATCGACCGTTCTTACTGCCTAAACTCCGACGAGCCATGAAGAAACCCACTATTCACGCGCTATTGTTTATCGGTCTGCTGGCTGGACCAGCCACCGCCCAGCAGAAAGCTTTCGACTGGGTGCGTGACACCGACGAGATGGTGCGGCTCACTCCGGGACTGCGGGAGAAGACGCATCTGTACAATCCCGGCCAGGGCGGCAATATCAAGCTCGACATCACGGCGCAGAAGCCGGTCACCGTTGCCGTGGCCCAACGTCGCGATTGGGACGATGCTACGCAGGATCCGCAGGCAATCTATCGTCCCGCGGTCATGGACCGCTTGCAATATCGCTGCGTACAGGAGCACGTGGTGAGCACGACTTATAGCTGCGATCTTCCCGCTTCAGATGATTCCATGGTCCTGATTGTGCATGACGAACGCGAGCTAGATCGCGCCGTTCTTTCCGAAGTAGGCAACGTGCTGGGCGTCCGTCACGTCGCCGAGGCATTTGGCAATACAAACGAAGTCCATCTCCAGTACTACCGATGGAGCTGCGTGCAAAACTGCTATCCACCGCAATTCCGCGGCGTTCGTCTGGCAAAGGAAAAATACCAGCTGAGCAGCGTGCTCAAACTTTATAGCCTTCCGCTACCTGAGCACGAGGGCGAACAAGTGGACGTGAAGCTCAAATCCCCGGTGCCAATGCTGGTTGCGGTGGTTCCCTCCGCGCTCGCGGAACAGCTTTATAGCAAGCCCGAGATGCTACAGTCAGCGGTTGCAGGCGGAATTTGCCAGCAGCGCGCGGCGCAATCGGTCAACTTCGGATGTGAACTAAATCCGAACGGCGCTGCACAGTCGTTGATTCTCATTCCGGAGCCGAACGTCAGTGTTCCCGCAAAGGCTAAGGCTCAGATTGAATTGACGTCAGTAAAGTGTGTGGCAAATTGCCGGGCGCGCGCAAATTAGCAATGGTCCAGGACGGCCCGATTTTTCCGCAAAATTGACGCTCTTTCTGCAGGATTGCTAAACTAAATTCTTGGCCATCAAAGGTTTTCCCGCCTTGGCTGACAATCCAGCATTGAAGGACCGTTCGTGCAGAGTTACACCCGTCATCAACTTAAGGAAGACAAGTTTCAGGAAGTAACGCGCGGCGCCATCGCGCAAGCGCAACAGCATCGCCAGCAGCTCACGCTGCTCGGAATTGTAGTGCTTGTATTGGTACTCGCGGGCGGAGCTTACGGCTACTGGCGTAACCATCAGGACGACCAGGCGAGTGCGGCCTTAGGCCAAGCATTGAGTACGTACGCCGCTCCTATCCGGGCACCAGGGGCAATACAAGATCCCAGCATTGCCAGTTATGCCAGCACGGCTGAGCGCGACAAAGAGGCAGAGAAGCAGTTCCAGGCGGTTGCGGACAAGTATCCCCACACCGAGACAGGAAAGAACGCTCTGTATATGGCCGCGGCGGCGGCGCTGGATGGCGGCCAGTACGCAAACGCAGAAACTAAGTTCAAGAAGGTTGTCGATGTTGGCAACAAGGATCTCGCTGCCCTTGCCAAATTGGGACTCGCGTCGGTCTATGAGGCCAGGAATCGAGATCAAGACGCGATTAACATCTACAACGAGCTAATCAAGAAGCCTACCCAGTCGGTCTCATCGCAGCACGCGCAGTTTGCCCTCGCGGATCTCTACGAGCGCAAAGATCCAGCGCAGGCCAAGCGAATCTACGATCAGCTTGCCCTGGATAAGTCGCCGACTGTAGCGCAAATGGCAAAGCAGCGGCAGAGCGCGATAAAACGGTGAAGCACCAATAAAAGCAACGATTAGTAATTAGCGACTTCGGTTCAACGCGCTCGATTTGTCTATCGCTAATCGCTCATTGCTGCTTTTGAAACAAGCTCTCCCAATCTTCCGTTTTCGCTATAGGCTTTGCTGCTACTTTTAGGTTCGCTTCCACGTGCTCTCTGCGACTCATTCCGACTAGCGCCGTGGTCACGCCTGGTGCTGAGCGCGCGAATTGAATCGCGGCTGCCGCATCTGTTTCAAAATTCATGCGTTCGCGAACGAACTCCGGCAGACGACCAGCGAGCTTGCCCTGGAGCAACGATGCGCTGGCAATGACGGCAATGCCGAGTTCCCGGGCGGCAGTCAGCAGTGAAACCTGTTTTGCTCCAATCTTCTGATTTTCCTTTGCGAAAGCTTCGGGAAGTCCGAGGTTGAAAGGCAACTGAATCGCGCGGAAGTGATGGCCGTCGCCACCGACTTGGCGCGCAATTGCCGCTATTTCCCCTAGATCCAGATAATCTTTCGCGCCTCGGTCCTGGCGGAATCCACTCCATGTTGCTGTGCCATAGACGCGAATCTTGTTGCCGGCAACCGCCTGTTCCAGAGCGGCGAATGCCCGCCGCAGACGATCATGAAAAATGTCCCGCGAAACCTCACCTGATTGTTGTTCGGGGTTGTGGATGTAGAACACATCAATGGTCTCGACCTGCAAGTTGTGTCGCGAACGCTCGAGTTGATTCTTCAGATAGCTCGGCGCCATGCAATGAATTCCCCCGACGAGCTCTTCGCGGGGAACGATGCCCGGCTCGATGTATTGCTCGATGAAATAACGGCGAGGATCGGACGGTACTGTGCCGTCGTAAGTCAGATATCCAGCTTTACTGCAGATCAGCAGTTCTTCGCGTCGCCCCGGCAATTGCTTAATAACGGCACCAATACTGCGCTCAGATCTCTGAAACCGATAGTTGATGGCGGAATCCAGAACATTGATGCCCCCTGCAATCGCGTCTAGTGCTGCGTCCGTGTACCGCTGATCAGTCGCAGTGTCCGGCTCTCCGAGGTACGTGCCGATTCCAACCGACGAGAGCCAGAGATGGCTTAGGTGAGGTACATGTTCCGGCTGACGGAAGTGTCCCGCCGCGGAGAATTTAGGGAATCGCGCACACAATCGAGCAGTGCCCGAATGCGACGCGTGTCCGGGAACCATCGTCGAAGTTTAGCAGGGTCTTTACCCGGAAACACGGAAGCGTCAAAGAAGCTTTTTGCCCTCTCAGAAGCCCCGATTGCGTTGTTCTGCCCGCCCTCGGCCGGTACGAGGTTCAAGATTTCCACGCGTTCGAGTTAGGAAGATTCCTTCACGAATCGCGACCCTTTCGACAAGAGGCGGCTGCTCCGTGAATCGTGGGCGAAGAATTTCTATCGATTCAACACAAAGTTCACCGTGATCGTAGACTGCACGACTACCGGCTCCTTGTTTAACAGGTACGGGCGATACTGCCATTGCTGAACTGCAATCATGGCTGTCCTGACGAGGAGAGCCGGACCGCTCACCGGCTGCACATGCTCCACTCGGCCATCTTTCCCGACAATTGCCGTCAGAACCACAGTGCCTTGAATTCCCAGTTGTTTAGCGGTGATCGGGTACTCCGGGAGAACTTTGTGAATGACTCCACCGAGCTGCCACTCAGACACGCGAGGCGGACGCGCAGGAGGACTCGGCTGAGCGAGCGTTATCACCGATGATCCAGCACTCGAAACATATGGCACGGATAGTCCGGTGCCGCAGTTCGCGCCACAGGGCGGACCGAATGTCCATGTCGAGGGCGGAACTCCTTGATCTTCGTTTCGTGTTTTTGCAGGATGGCTTCTGAAGGTGAGCTGGACCATTTCGGTACGAACAACGGAGCTTGTGCCGCTGATTGCCGTTTGTCGCATCGCTGGCGGCTGCTGCGCGCTCGTCATCTGAATACTTGGTGGGGGTGAAACGAGCTGCAGACGGTCCACGTGAAACAGTGGAATAGCAAGCGCGACTGCCAAGGCAAGACTCTGCAGAAGCACAGATGCGAGTTTGCTCCAGGCGCCGCGAGGTGCAGGATGGGGAGCCGATTCCAACAGGCTGTCAGCGAACATGACTTCCTCCTTCCCATTACGGGATGAGGAAATTGACACCGCAAACGCGCTGTTGGCGCTGGTTACGCAGAAATAAAAAAGGCCGCTCGTGCGGAGCGGCCTTACTGAAAAACCTGGAACTAAAATTCCTATTTTGGTGTCGTCGCGCTTGTAGCTGCCGGCTTTGGTGTGATGGCAGGCGGAGTCGTGCGGCGTGGGAGGGTCGTGCTCGCGCTGGGCGCGGATGGTGTCGCCGGCTTCACCGCGGGCGCTGCAACACCCGAAACGACGTTGTAGGCATCAATCACCGGCTTAGTTATGTCGACGGACTGCGCTGCCCATAGCACCGGGCTCTGCTGCGACGAGACGTCGATCACAACCGCGTAACCATTCTGCTTCGCATAATTGTCGAGCGACTGCATGAGCTTGCTGCCGATGCGCTGCGCGATTTCATTCGACTGGGTTTGGTAATCGTTCTGCGCATCTTCGAGGTTGCGCTGCAACGTCTTCTGCTTGGTCTCAATAGACTGCACACGCTTGTTGCGCTCATCGTCGTTGAGCTTGGTGTCCTGCGCGGCGAGCTGCTTCTTCAGGTTGTCGACTTCGTCGCTCAGACTCTTGAGCTCGATCTGCTTGGGCTCGAATTTTTTCTGGAGGGCGTCCAGATCGCGCTGGCCTTCATTGCTATTGGCAATGGCTGCCTGGATATTGATGATCGCCAGTTTGTTTGGTCCGGCAATCACCGAGTTAGTGCTGGTGGAAGGGGCTGCGTTAGTTGCCGCGGTTTGCGCCACAGCTCCGGCTAAAAGCAGGGCCGCGACCGAGAGTGTTGAAACAATCTTGCGTGTCATTGTTGCGCTTGAAGACTCCTTGATTCCGTTCGGGATCACTTCCCAGTGTCGCCTTTTGCTTCCCTGGACGGGCGAATTATGCCATGTTCCTGGCATTCCGGCTGACGCTCGCCGGACCTCTTGCGAGGTTTCTTGGCGGGTACGGATGTCAGCATTATAGGAGCAGCCCACAAGGAAAAGCAACGAAGCGCGCGTAGTCAGACGTTAAGTGACCGCGCCGGAATCCCCTGTGTTTCCAGTGGGATAATCCGGCTCAGGTGAACGCTTCCGCAGGGTTACGAAGAGCACCCGAGAAGGGTCATTTTGCGCATGCGGAAACGCCTTAGAAAATTAGGATGAAGCCCTCAAATAGGGATCAGGTAAATGCAGAGAACCGTCGCCGGCACGTCATCAGAGCGTTAGCACGCCCAAAATGCTCTTCTCTGGTATAATGCAAGCGCGTTAGATGCACTTGGTTGTGAGCAGTCCGCGCCTCAAAGCTGGTCCTGCCTGCAGTATCCTCCGATTGACATCTCAGCGTAATTCACAAGATTAAAGGATTAGAGCAACGTATGGAACAAGGTACAGTGAAGTGGTTCAACGACGCGAAGGGCTATGGATTCATCAGCCGCCAAAACGGGGAAGATGTCTTCGTGCACTTTTCGGCAATTCAGGCCAACGGTTTCCGCAGCCTGAAGGAAGGTCAGCCGGTACAATTTACCGTCGTAAAGGGACCCAAAGGTTGGCAGGCAGAGAGCGTCCAACCGCTCTAATCCTGAAATACCGAACGAGAAAAGGCGGCCGAAAGGCCGCCTTTTAGTTTTGCAAAACCCAGCAATAAGCGCTTAGCGATACGCAATCAGCAGCCTAAAGGCGCTCCGTTCGTCTCCTCCGCGCCCTCCCAAGTTTGCTGAAATCCCGCAAATTCCCTTAAACTAGAGGTTCCCGGAAAACTCGCGGAGAGGCTCCGTGTGCCCCGGTGATCCAAAGGAAGGCTTTAAGTGAAGGAAAAGATCCATCCCGCGTACAACGAAATCCGCGTAATGTGCGCTTGCGGGAACTCATTTACCACCCGATCCACCCATAAAGGCGATATCCACCTGGAAATTTGCTCGAATTGCCACCCGTTTTTCACCGGCAAACAGAAGCTTGTAGACACTGCAGGACGCGTCGAACGCTTCCGCCGCAAGTACGCGAAGGCCGGAGAAGCGGCCAAAACGGGCACGAAATAACCGAAAAAAGGCGAACACGAAGGCCACGGAGGCGACTTCGGAGCTTCCAAAGCACCGCTCCGTGACCTTCTTTGTTCCCTTTGTGACCTTCCTGTTCGCTCTTCCCGCGCTAAAATCTAGAGTCTATCGATGCGGAAAAATTGGGACAATCCGCTCCCGCACGCTATGCCAGAGGACGTTTTTGTCCCGTCCCAGGTGCAGATTGGCAGTGTTCGCGTTGCTCCAGCGACGGTTCTAGCGCCCATGGCGGGCGTTACCGACACCGTTTTTCGCCGCTTTATCCGCAATGCCAGCGTGTTTAGCAGAACCCGTTGCAGTAGCGGGGGGTGCAGTAAGGCCCCTGAATCCGCCTCCAGCGCCCAAATCAAGGCACACGAGCGCGATTTTGGGGCGTTAGAACACCGTTCCACAGCCCAAATTGAGGCTTCCCAGCGCGATTTTGAGGCGCTAAAAGCCGCCTCCCGAGCACAAAATGGGCCTTCAGAACGCGATTTTGAGGCCCAAGTCGCCGCAGAAATCTCCAACTTTCAGTCCGGCTGCGGACTGATCATGACCGAGTTCACCTCGGCCGACGGACTGGCCCGCTGCCGCGAATCCCGCCGCAAGCGCTATCTCACCTTTTATGAGGACGAGCATCCGATCTCCGCCCAACTCTTCGGCTCCGATCCAAACGTCGTCGCCGACGCCGCGCGCGTAGTCGAAGACCTCGGCTTCGATCTGGTTGACCTCAACCTCGGATGCCCGGCCAAGCGCGTCGTGAAATGCAACGGCGGATCTGGCCTGCTGCGCGACCTGCCGCAAATTCAGCGCATCTTCGAAGCGGTCCGCGCCGCCGTCAAGATTCCCTTTACGGTAAAGTTCCGCATAGGATGGTCCGACGCCGAGATCGTCTGCGTCGAATTAGCCAGGCTAGCCGAGAACTGCGGACTCAACGGCGTCGCCCTGCACGCCCGAACCCGCGAGCAAGGCTACAGCGGCAACGCCCGCTGGGAGTACATCGCCGCGGTGAAGGACGCAATCAAGATTCCCGTATTAGGAAACGGCGACATCCGCACCCCCGAAGACGCGGCCACCATGATCGCCCAAACTGGATGCGACGCCGTCATGATCGGCCGCACCGCCCCGTCCAATCCCTGGATCTTCCGCCAGATCGCCGAGTACACCGCGTCGAAGCAGTCCACGGGAGTCGGCACCTATACACAGCCCACGGAAGAGGATCGCTATCAGATGATTCACACCTACTTCGCCATGCTGATTGAAGAAGAGCTACCGGAGGCGGTCGGCAAGATGAAGCAATTTGCGTCCTGGTTCACGCACGGCGTAACCAACGGCAGCCACCTGCGCAAAGCCGTGTATGAGGCGAAGTCAGCAAGCGAAGTGCTAGACCGGGTGGACGAATTTTTCGAGAAGCACCTCGCGGCCGAGGCGATTTTCTAATACGCCTGCCATTATGCATGCAAGTGCGAGAAGTCAGGCCCTGGAGAGCTCACATTTTCGATCAATAGGCTTCCCAGGGAGTGCAAGTGGAAAGGAAGTAGCTGTCCGAGATTCGTCACTGCAGAAGTTGACCAACTATTCGATATCTTCGGTACAGGACACGCAAAGATATGTACGGATACGAAGCCAAATTGACGAATACGCAGAGCATGTTGATCCTAGGATGCGTGTGGCTAGTCCTCGCTGTGGTTTTCGTCCTGTGGACGAAATGGTACTGGGCCT